>CAZIUX010000033.1:0-8822 GCA_964542795.1 uncultured Muribaculaceae bacterium | reverse complement strand
GTTGATTTTAGATTTAAATATTGTTCTCTTTTACCCATTTTTACCACCAAACAAATTATACCACATTTTGGAAGTTATTATCGATGTGTAGATTTGACCATCAAATTGGCAATGTATTGGCAATTAAAAAATAATGAATATTCACCGTTATCCATTATTTCGCTATTTAGTTAAAACGTTAAATTTAAGACTCTTTTATATCAATAATTAAATCTTCTAATTTTAGATCTGCTTCTTTATTCCACTCTTCATATATTCCGAAAGGACATTCATGACACTTTATATTGAATTGTTCTCCCTTTTCCTTTGGAGAATAATTTTTAAATTTAGATATAATTTTTCCATCAGAGTTCATCTCAATATGAAGTGCACTCTCATCATTAAAACCTAATTTTTTATAGTTTTTTTCAGTAAATGCCCAAAATTTTACAGAATGTATACTTTCTATTTTTCTAAAATAATCTTCACGAATATATATTGCTTTAGTTATTGGGGTTACATAATAGTTTTTTCTATTATTATCACAAATAATAATATCCTCTTTTCCTTTTCTCCATGTAGAAGATGCGGAATTATATTTTAAATTAAATTCTTTTAATATAATAGAAGGTGGAAACGATAAATATGTTTCTTTGAAATCATAAGAATTATATAAAATCTGAGGAATATTCATAACTTTATCACAGCTTGTTTCAGATACATAATCATTTATATTTTTACAATACTTTTCAGTTTCTATTGTTAAATAACGAGAATTTTCAGTTCCGTCCAATGTTCTAGTTGAGTCAACTGATATAGAAAAATCATATAACTCTGTATATAATAAGTTACTATTATCGTTACCATAAAAATATATATGAATATCTGCACTTATTAGTCTCCATTTATATCCATTATAATTAAATGGCTGACATAGTTTTTGTAAATTTTTAATAGATATAGATCTATTGTTATACCACTTTTTATCTCTTTTTCCGTATAATTCTAATCTACTAATAATTTTTGAATTCAAATTATCTGCATCACCATTAAACAAACTTATAGGGGTATTGATTTTTAATTCTTCTTCGTATTCATTGGTGTCCCGTGTAGAGTTTGAACCGCAGACCCACTGATTAAGAGTTTTATTTATTAATTTTATCTACTAAAGCTTTTATTAATTCTCTTAATAATTCTTCGGTTTCTTTATCAATTAAATTACCATATTCATCAAATTTTTTATGAGCATTATTTATAAATACTTCTGGATTATTTAAAGGATATAGATTTAATTGAACACATACTTGTCTTAAATGATATTGAGCTCTTGCCCCTCCCATAAAACTCGGAGAAGCACTTACTATTGCCAGTGGTTTTCCACTTAATACTTCACTTCTTGATGCCCAATCTAAAGCATTTTTTAAAACAGGTGGAATAGAATAATTATACTCAGGTGTTGCAATTAATATTCCATCTGACTTTCTAAGTCTATCAAAAAAATCCTTTACTGAGTATGGAGTATCATTCTCAATATCCTCATTAAAAAAAGGTATGTTTGATAAATCAATAATGTCTAAATTAACATTTTTTGGTAATAATTTCTTAATTGTTTTTAAGGTAGACATATTAAATGACCCTTTTCTTAAACTACCTGTAAATCCTACTAAATTAATATTCATAAAATCCATCCTTACTATTTATATATATTATAATTATAACATAGTTTAAGGATTACAAAAGTTAAAATGGAACCTTATGGCCCTTATATATAAATTATAGTATTGTATTACATTTCGTTCATTAACTTAAATTTTATCGTAACTACTTCAGTTGCATTATCAATATAACATGATATAATACAACTCATTTAGGAGAAATTATATGAAGAAGAATATGTTATACTTTATCGAAAAATCTTCAATTGAAACAGGAGATTTTTCGCGTGTATATATTCCAAAAGATAATAATCCATATAAAGTTTTAAATGGTAAACCATTCATATTAAACTCTAAAAAAAGTAGGCGTTGGAGAATTAGGCTATTCAAAAGAATGCGCTATTGAAACTAATTTCTTACAATCTTGCATTGCTCTTTACTTTATTTATGATGAATGGATATTAATGGTTCACATCCATACCGGAAGAACTAATGGTTACTCTGATGTTAAAAGAGTCTGTAATTTTGTAAAACAAACAAACAAGAAAAATAAAAAAGTTATATATGGTGTAGTAGAAGGAATAAATCCTTATAATATAGAAGACGAACATAGAAAAGCAGTATTTAATGGAGTTGAAGATATTCCAACATTTTTAGAAGATTATAAATTAGAAAGAAAACAAGATTTAATGAGCTTTTATGTTATTATTACAAAAGATCAAAGGATAGTAATAAGAAATCAAATTAATAAGCTTAATGAAGTGTGGGACATAGATCATCTACCAAACCATACTATTTTATTAACAAATAATGGTTTTCAAAAGAAACTAAAATAAATGTTATTTTATTCACAATATTTGTTTTTAGTAATAATTAAGTTAAGACAAAGAAAAGCAAGAATCTATACTCTTGCTTTATTAGTTTGATTTTTTTTATGATTAGTTTGTTTTAAATTATTTTTAGATTTAACTGAGATTTGAACAAAAGTCCCTTCTTTGTTTGCTGGTTCTGTGGGTTTAAAACCTTTTTCGATTAGTAATTTGTCAAGTGATGCTATCGTCTCATCTATGGTCAGATTATTTTTTTGTATTTTTTCCATCTAAATCTCCTTTCTATTATGTATCTCAAGAAAAGATTATTAAATGAATAATTATCATATCGGTATTAGCACCTTACATTTGCAGGTTGCTGTGAAATAATTGAGCCGATTCTCTAATTCACTCTTGATAACATATAATTTAATTATAAAGATATTTTTTAGTAAGTCAATTCTATTTTTTTATACTTTTTATACTAATAGTCGACTAATCGATATTTAATTCCTATTAACTACTTATAACAAAATGGATCCCCCAACTCATTCAAGGGAAAGAAAACATCTTGTACTGATCTTTATGTTTATTGATTTGAATTATTATTTATATTCTAATTATGGTTGCATTGCACCAAATAATACAAGCCACGCTAAGATGGATTTGGCAACTAAACTTAAGATTATATATACTCTTTCGCCATATAAATAATCTTTCCATTTACCAATTTTTTTGTATTGTAAAACCATATTAATTGGAAAAGTATTAAAAGCTATAAAGTAAGTAATAACAATTGCCCAGACAAACCAAGGAACTAATTCTAAATTGTTCATTCCGGTCATATATAATATTATAGCAATCCAAGGAGCTATACCTACAATTGAACCCCAAATAAATGGCCCCCAATTTACTTTCTTCTTATCAACACCAGAATTTATTATTTCCATATCTAGACCAAATAAATTCATGCCTGCATTAGCTAAGAAAATAATTAATAATGTTGCTATGTCACGAATACCAAACAATGTGGCAATTAATACTATCATTATTGAAGAACTAAGTGCATATTCAAACCAACGATATTTATTAATACCTTTTTTTAAACCTTCCTCATATTCTTTTTCGTTTTTCACTATTACAAAATGTGCTACAGCAGAAATAAGTAAAAATGTTGATACTAATATTCCAAATGGTAAAGTGAATAATTCTTTAGATGCATTTTCTAAAGAACCCGTACTAGAATTGTATGTTTGATAAAATTGGACTATTTCGGGTTGAAATTCCCCTATTTTTTGAATAACAGTAGTTGCTAAAAATACCATGATAATTGCTTGAACTAGATGTAAAAATCCCATTGTCTTGTTAAATTTTATTAATTTTGAAAATTTGTTTTGCATATAATCCTCCTTCTATATTACAAAAATATTATAGCAAACTTGTCATAAATAACATACTATTTTGTTATATAAATAATTTATTGACCAGCTAAAACAAAAAAATGAAGCCTCGCGGCTCCTTCAGTGGGTTTTGGCTGATTACATACACATTGTAAAACGACAAATGCAATCATTAGAACAATATCACTACCATGTATTATAATTAAAACATTTCTTATGATTATTAATTTTGTGATTGATAAAATAATTTTAATAGTTCTTCGATAACTACTGAATCAATTACTTCTTCTAATCCATCATTACTATCATATTTACAAAACATAGTGGTTGTATAATCATCTTGATCAATTAAGTAAACATAATCATTGTCATTGTACTTTGTTACAAAGACAACTGTATAATCTTTGTTATCATTTAATGTTAGTGATTCACCTTTTTTAAACATCTTACATACCTCCCATAGATTTTGGATTTTCATCAATATAATTTTCTAAGTCATTTAATTTTTTATTTTTTAATCCATATCTTGCTATAAAAGCAGCTGCTCCTACAGATAGAAAGTTTGCAACTGGATTAGTACCTTGAATTAAGTGATCTAAACCATTCCAAGAAGTTAATGTACTTAATTTTTCTTGGATTTGTTGATTTAAATCTTCACCAATAAGTACGTTTGCTGCTAATGAACCTAATATACAAAAACCTGCAATAAAAGCCGCTCTATTTTTTGCATGATTAAGTCCATCTTTTGTTTCTTCTCGTTTAATAATTTTTAATCTTTTATTATCCGCTTTATCATCTGATTTTGGTTCTTCTTCAGTACTGTCTATTGTAGGTTCAACAATTCGGGGTTCTTCTTGAGTACTGTCTATTGTAGGTTCAACAATTTTGGGTTCTTCTTGAGTAATATCTTTTGCAAGTTCAACATCTTTTACTTTTACTTGTTGTTGTTCATATGTGGCTTTAGCAACATGAGGAGCAATAAAATTAAATTTTTTTGCTATAACATCATAAGGAGCTCCAGCATAAGCTAATTGTTCTTCAAGTGAAACATCATAATAAAAACAGACATTTTTTTCTATAAATTCAAAATGTTTTTCACTTTCTTTTTTATCTATTGAAAGTTCAGTTGATTCTACTGCAAAAAATTCTTTTCTTTTGTTTACTAATTTTCCAACATAACCATTTTTATCAATACCATAACCAAAATTTCCGTATGGGAACTGCAGATAGTCTAATGATCCTGAAGATTTAATTTTAGCTGTTTGTCTTTCTTTATCATAACCCAAAAGAATAATAGCGACACTATTTACTCTTTGTACATCAATAGCAAAATCAATAGCTTGTTTTTCACTTATTTCAAAATTTAAAAAATCTTCATTTTTATATTCTTCTTCAGGATTTTTTTCTTTATTTCGTCTATATTCCATTATAGGAACAAGTATATGTTCTTCTAAAACATTAGAAAAATATCCATCAGGTATACGTAATTTGCCTAATTCAATTGATGAATAAACCTTGATATCCTTTGCCTCGTGGTTAACATCAACCCAAGTAGCACGGATATCAACCTTCGGATTTAATTTTTTTATTTCACTAATGAGATATTTTGTATAATCAATTCCTTTACCATCTACTACATATACTTCCATAAATCCACCTCTTAGATTAATTATAGCATATATCAAACAAGCAAAAATGAATAAAAGTGTAAATTATCTTGTTAATTTACACTTTTATTTATTTTATTTCAAACTCTGCACCTATATAAAATTTATTGCTTTCTTCTATAGGTATGTCTGATTCACGAAACATGTCTTTTATAAGTCTATACTTACCAGGAGATAACTTCCCATAATGATACTCCCAATCAACGACTATTTCCATTGATTCATTTGGATCTAAAATATAGGCAATCATATCAAAATTCATCTCATTAATTGGAATCATTTTATACCAAACACCATCTTTTTCATATTCGATTAAATAAGATTCTCCATAATCATGTTTTTCATCAGTATGATTAATTAGAGTAAAAGTTGCTTTTGAGTTAGTTAAACTCTCTTCATTTATACTAATACTTACTAAATCACTTATTAATACATATTTAGATTTTTCACCAATATCGACGGAATTACTTTTAGATTTATTAGAGCATCCTATTAAAATAAAACTAAATATCCCAATTAAAACTAAACATATTAATTTCTTTTTCATAATCCAACTCCATTTCAATAAACTAATATATATTTTATACTTTATAATACACTTGATTTTTTCTTGTTAGTTTGTCTGGAATAGTCATCTTTACTAATCCAAATTCTTGAAGTCTATATATTATTTTTTCTAACTTCTTTTTCTTACTTTTTCAATTCTTTTGTAAACAACTCATTTTTTGAGAACATTTCTACTAGCTCAATTGCATCTTTATTTAAAATTTAACAAGTAACTCAATTAATCTTGTGTTTTTATAGATACTTTCTCTACCTATTTTTTCATATTCTAATAAACCAATCTCTACTAATTGATTTAAATAAGTAGAAGCAGTTTGTCTAGTTACATTACATTTTTCTTCAATGTACCCTATTTTAGTATAAACTTCATAAAATAATGCTTCTAATAATTCATCTGAATAGATTTTTGGTAATTTTTCAATAAATTCTTCCTTATATGATTCCATTTCATTTATTATTTTTTTAATTAATTCTATTGTATTTTTTGAAGTTTCATCTATACCTTTTAAAATGTATAAAATCCAATCTTCATAATTATTATATTCTCTAACACTTCTAAAGAGTCTATAGTATTCATCTTTATTATCATTAATATAATTACTTAAATATAAGATTGGACTATCTAATAAATCGTTTAAGACTAAGTATAAGATATTTAATATTCTTCCTGTTCTACCATTACCATCATAAAATGGATGAATAGATTCGAATTGATTATGAATTAATGCCATTTTAATTAATGGATCCACATTATCAGAATTATTATTAATATATTCTTCTAAATTTTTTAATAAATCCTTTATTTCTTTTTCATTTTGAGGTGGTGTATAAATTACATCTCCAGTTTTTGCATTTATTAAGTTAGTTCCCGGAGTTTTTCTTATTCCAGCATTATTGTGTTCAATCATACTTTGAATCTTAACTAATAAATTAATACTAATGAATCCTTTTTCTTTTATAGTTTCATAACCGTTCCAAATAGCACTTCTATAATCAACTACTTCTTTAGCTGCATCTTCTTTAAATCCACTTCTAGTTAATACTTTATAAATACTATCATGAGTAGTAACAATATTTTCAATAGCACTACTGTCCTTAGCTTCATTTATAGTTATTGCGTTAATTAAAATATGTTGATTTGGAATAGAATTAGCAAATCCTTTTAATTCCGCAAGCGATCTAGACGCTTCATTTAAAGCTTCTAATATTTTAGGTGTTTTTAAATCTATATTATTTAATGGTAATAATTTCATACTATAATCTCCTTATGCTTAATTATACTCTTTTTTTTAACATATTCAATTAATATGTTAAAATTTTGTGTTTTTTTTAACATAATGTTAACATGTGTTAAAATTACTGAGTATTTTAATGGTGTTCTCAATGTAATTGTGAAAGAAAATAAAAAAACATATTTCTATGTTTTTGATATATTGGTGTAAACTATGAATACTTCATTGTTATTTTTAATAAAATATCGAACAAACCGTTTTTGATAAACCACAAAAAATGGATCCTTTCGGCTCTCTTCAGGGGGGACTTTATTAATAGTTTTCCCCTATTTAATACATTTATTTTATTCTTTATTTTAAACTTTTTTAGTTTTTTAGAGAACTTTAAAGATTTTTACACTTTAAAATTATAAGTCATAAATAAGTCATAAAAGTTTATATTTATTAATCTAAGTATTTTCTAATTAAATATTCATAAATCGTTTGTTAATTTATTATATTTGTTAGAATGCTTTTTTAAATCTTTATTATACCGTTATTATTAATCATTTTATAGGTATATTTAAAAAACAATAATATTTCAAATGATTGATATTTTCATAATGCAATTTTTCTTTGTTAATTGTCTACCAGCATAACCTTTTACATTCTAAAATTCAAATTCTATTATACATTCTCTTTATCCTATTAATTTTACTTACTTAATTAGACACTTTAATTTCAATTTAATTTTGCCATTTTGTTTTCATTAATTAATAAATAATAACCATAATCAATATCATAAGCACTTAAATAAGACTTATTACTCTTATAATCACTTATAACTAATAATTCTAATTGACTTGGTAATAAATATTTTTTAAAACTACCTTTAACTGTATCTAAAAATTGATTATCATTAGATAAACTAGTTTTACTTATATAAATATATTTTAAGAATGAATTAGAATCATTTATATAATCAACATATGCAATTATATAATAATTTTTTTCTTCCATAATTATATAATCATATAAATAATCACAAGGTATCTCTACAGAATAATTAGTATTAGTATTTGATAACAATAAGTTATCATTATCATTAACATTTATTTTAAAATTATAATTATTATAGTTAATACTGTAATCATCATAATTATCTCTTGTAACTGCATAATTTTCAAGTGATATATTATCATACTCATAGGTTTCTCCAAAACTAGTTGATGACACTGCGTTAACTAAAGTAAAAACAATAAAAAGTGCGATTCCAATAATTGAATATATTATTACAGAACTTTTTTTTGGTTTAGCGTCTATATCATTAATATAGGGAATGATATTTAATAATTCTGCTAATACCATTAATATTGTAAACATTATCCCAATTATTGAAAATCCACTAATCATTTCCACAGATTTTTCAATAGGGGCTACTGTTCCCAAAAATAACGAAAAATCCCATAAACCATGAAGGAATACAACTGACCAAATATTTTTAGTTTTATAATATATTAAACCAAAGATAATTCCT
>CAZIUX010000032.1:0-8853 GCA_964542795.1 uncultured Muribaculaceae bacterium | reverse complement strand
TTGCAAATACATTTCATCATAATATTTACTTTCTGGTTCTAGAAATAATTGATGCCTTTCTTTATCACAAAATCTAACAATTTTGTCTTCAATTGATGGGCAATAACGTGGTCCTATTCCAGTTACATAACCTCCATACATACTTGATTTTTTTAAATTTTCCCTAATAATCATATGAGTTTTTGGTGTTGTATATAATAAATAACAACTTTCTTGAGCTTCTAAATTATATTCTTTATGGTTATCAAAACTAAAATATAAATGCTTATTATCTCCTTTTTCTTCTTTAACCAAAGAAAAATCAATAGATGCGCGATCTATTCTAGGTGGAGTTCCTGTTTTTAATCTTTGAATAGTAAATCCTAGTTCTTTTAGTTTATCACTTAAAGATAGTGATCTTCTTTCTCCATGCGGTCCTTCGAATTTTTTTTGATCACCAACTAGTACTGCACTTTTTAAATATGTTCCGGTTGTTATTATTAAGGCTTTACAATAATATTTTTGGTTATCTTCCGTAATAACTCCTGATACCTTGTTTTCATTTATTATTAAATCTTCTACCATATTTTCTATAAGTGTTAAATTTGCATTTGTTTGTAGTTTATTAAGCATTTCTTTAGAATACACTATTTTATCTATTTGTGATCTTAGTGATTGAACAGCTGGTCCTTTACCCGCATTCAACATCTTCATTTGGATATGAGACTTATCTGCTATTTCTCCCATAATTCCACCTAAGGCATCAATTTCTCTTACAACTATTCCTTTGGCAGTGCCTCCAATAGATGGATTACATGCCATATCAGCTATATTGTTAATATTACTAGTAATAAGGGCAGTTTTAAATCCAAGTGTTCCACATGAATATGCTGCTTCACAACCTGCATGACCTGCTCCTATTACAATTATATCGTAATGCATAATTATTCTTCTTTCTATTTACCTAAACAAAATTTACTAAATAATTCGTCTAGCAATTCTTCTTTGTATGATTCACCAATTAATTCTCCAAGAATTTCCCATGTTTTAGTAATATCAATGCCAATAACATCAATAGGTACATTTTTATTTATTGCTTCTAGAACATTATTAATACTTTTTAAGGCTTCATTTATTAAGTGAACTTGTCTTGCATTTGATAAATAAGTCATATCTTTATTAATTATTTTTTCTAGATTAAACATTTCTATAATTTTATTTTTTAAATTGTCTAATCCATTATTATTTACAGTATTTCCTTCAATAACTTCATATTTATTAATTAAATTAATATCAATTTTTTGACTTAAATCTGATTTATTAATAAAAATAATAAACTTTTTATTTTTTAACATCTCAATTATGTCTAAATCATCAACTGATAGATTAAGGCTGTTATCTAGAACAAATATTACTAAATCACTTTTATTTAATATATTAATGCTTTTATTAACACCTATTTTTTCTACTTTATCTTCTGTTTCTCTAATTCCAGCAGTATCATAAAAATTAATTAGTATTCCATTTATGACTGTCTTTCCTTCAATAACATCTCTTGTTGTTCCTGCAATGTCAGTGACAATTGCTTTATCTTCATTAAGTAAAAAATTTAAAATACTACTTTTACCAACATTAGGTTTACCAATGATTGCAATATCTATACCATTTTTTATTATTTTTCCATCGGTAGATGTATCAGCTAATTTTTGAATTGCTGATTTAATTTCTATTATTTTATTTTTAATACTATTATTTGTTACAACTTCAATGTCTTCATATTCAGGATAATCAATATTTACTTCTATATTAGCCTGAATGCCCAATAATTTTTGTCTAATTTCTTTTATTATTATAGATAATTTTCCATCGATTTGATTTATTGCAAGCTTGCTAGCATTATCTGTTTCTGCTGTTATAATATCACTTATTGCTTCTGCTTCTATTAAGTCAATTCTACCATTTAAATATGCTCTTTTGGTGAATTCTCCTGGCTCTGCTAGTCTGCATCCTTTTTCCAATAATAGATTTAATATTTTGTTAGTAACAGATATTCCTCCATGACAATTTATTTCCACGATATCTTCTTTTGTAAAAGTTTTTGGTGATTTCATGATTGTTATTAAAACTTCATCTATTTTTTGTTTATTATCTAATATATATCCATAATTAATCGTATGGGATTTTGCTTTATTTAAATTCTTAGAAAATAAAGAATTAACAATACTTATTGCTTTATTTCCACTTACCTTTATTATAGAAATTGCTCCAACACCACTGGCAGTTGCAATTGCACAAATTGTATCTTCCATAGTTCATCTCCTTAAAAAAATTTAATATATAATATCATATCATAAAAAAAAAAGATTATTCATCTTCTTTTTCTTCTTTATATTTTATTACTACATGTCTATTAGGTTCTTCGCCTTCACTTGTAGAATAAACATTTTTATAATTAGTTAAACAATTATGGATAATTCTTCTTTCATATGAATTCATATTTTCTAAAGTTGCATCTATTTTCGTTAATTCTACTTCTTTAGCAATTCTTTTTGCCATTTTTTCAAGTTGTTCTTCTTGCTTTTCTTTATAATTTTCTACATCTAGCGAGAAATATGGATACATTCCTATTTCATTAAATATGAATTGTTTTAATATAATAAATAATGCTTCTAATGTTTTACCATTTTTTCCAATAAGAATAGCATTATTATCTGAATACATTTTAATTTGAATCTTTCCAGATCTGATTTTTGATTCATATGATACATCAAGACCCATTTGTTTTAAGATTATATCTAATTTTTCTTTAAGATAATTACTAACATCTGTTAATAAAACAATGGATAATTTATGGTTTGTACCTTTAAATAAACCGCCTTTTACTTCTTCTTTTTGATAAATTACTTCATCTTCACGAACATTTAGTTCTAAAAGTGCATTACTAAGAAGTTCTTCAACATTTTTTCCTTCAAATACTTTTTTTTCCATAATTATTTCTCCTTCTTTATTATAATACTTTGAATAGCAGAAAATAAATTTGTAACTATCCAATATAATCCAACTGCAGTAGGTAAACTAAATGAAGCTAAGGAAATAAATACTAACATAAACATTACCATGTTTTTTGATTGTTTAGCCTGACTGTCGTCAGAACCAATACTTGGAGTACTATTCATTGTATCTTTAAGTGATAGATAAGTAGACATAATAATTAATATAAGAAATATTATATATGCATAATTTCCTTTAGAAATACCGGTTAATGGAGTTGTTCCTAGTTGTAGAGATAGGAAACTTCCTTCAAAAATTGCTGGAATTCTGTTAATTGCTTCAAGAAAAGCGAAGAATAATGGTAATTGAAGTAATGATACTAAACATCCTGATAGAGGACTAATTCCATATTTTTTATATAATAGCATTGTTTCTTGGCTTTTTTGCATCATTGATTCTTTATCATTTTTATCTTTATATTTTTTTTCAAGATTTTTTAGTTCTGGTTGAAGTTCTTTCATTTTTTTAGATTGTACTAAACTTTTCTTTGAAAGAGGCATCAAGCAAATTCTAATTAATAAACCAATAAGCATCACTGATAATCCATAATTTGAAACTAAATTTCCTACTTGAATAATAATCCACGCAAGTGGTTTAACAAATATTGATTCCCAAATACCAACATATTTGATATTTGAAGGAACAAATTCTTTACAATTAGGTAAATCAGCTAATTTTGTACTTAGTTTTGACTCGTTAGCTTCGTATATTTTAATTAATTCTTTGTCTGTAGGCTTACATAAAATATTTGAAGTAACTATTTGACCTGTTTTCTCGTATGTAATATTCGCTTTCTTTTCATCACTTAAATATTTTGTACAACCACTAAGTAATAAAATTGACATAAATATTATTGTAATCTTTAGTGTTTTTTTCATTTAATTTTCTCCTTTAAAATGTTTTCGAATTCATTATTTAAAGAATCATATGAACTTTTTAAACATTCTTCCTTACTTATTATAATATAGTCTCGGTTATTTTTAAATAAGTTTTTATGATTATCGATTATTTTAAGAGTTTTTCTTTTCAAGTTATTTCTAACAACAGCATTACCAACTTTTTTTCCAACGGCAACTCCAAATTTTGGTTTAAACTCATTTTTTTCTAAATAAAAAATAATAAAATATGGTGTTTTAATTCTACGACCTTCTTCAATAATTTTATTAAAATACTTATTTTCTTT
This sequence comes from uncultured Muribaculaceae bacterium, assembly GCA_964542795.1. Classification (GTDB taxonomy): domain Bacteria; phylum Bacillota_I; class Bacilli_A; order RF39; family UBA660; genus JAAZHN01. Next base: position 4,640 of record CAZIUX010000032.1, on the reverse strand, counting down.
CACTTTTTCATACTTTTTCATATAACCATCCAAACTGTAGTCATATTATATTATAATAGTCGTAATTAATCAATTAATGAGTTTTAAACATTATCAACATGTTCAAAATGATAAATGTTTAAAAATAATTTGTTCAAAATGTTGAAAACTTTATATTTATCAGTTATTATAGACAACAATTATCTTTATATTGTTTAAAAGTTGTTCATAAGTATTGTTCATTATATTTACTTCTTTAATAAATAATAAAAATGAGATAAAATTAGTTTAACAAAAAGAATTATATTTGGCGGGGTGGTTTGATGAGTAATGATTTACTTTGGGAAAAATTTTTTGAACAATTAAATTTAAAAATTTCTTCCATTTCTTTCAATACTTGGTTTAAAAAAACCAAACTGTTTAGCATGGACAATAATAAAATAGTTATTGAAGTTGAAATGTCCTTTCAAAAAAAATTTTTGGCAGATAATTATACAGAATTAATCGAAGAAATATTCAACGAATTAACTGGAAGAAATTATGAAGTTGAGTTCATCTATCATGAAGATATTGAAGAACAAAGAGTAGAAATAGTAAAAAAAGAAGAACATAATATATTAGAAAATATTAATTCAAACTTAAATCCTAATTATACTTTTGAAACATTTATGATTGGTGACTCAAATAGATTTGCCTATACTACTGCACTTACTGTTGCACAAAATCCTGGAAAAATATACAATCCTTTGTTCATATATGGCAAAAGTGGTTTAGGAAAGACTCATCTTATGCACGCGATTGGGAATTATGTTATTAAAAATTTATATTTAAAAGTTTTATACATCACTAGTGATCAATTTAGAGATGAATTTGTTGATATAAATACTCAGGATAGTAATATTAATAATAAAGAAGTAATTGATTCATTTAAAAATAAATACCGAAATATAGATGTATTAATTGTTGATGATATTCAATTCTTTAGTGGAGCAGAAAAAACTAGACAAGAATTCTTTCATGTTTTTGAGTATTTAAAAAATAATAATAAACAGATAATAATATGTTCAGATAGATCTCCAGATGATTTAAAATTTTTGGAAGATAGGCTTAAAACAAGACTTAGTTGGGGCGTAACTGCTAATATATATCCGCCAGACTTCTCATTAAAAATAAAAATTATAAAGAATAAAATTAAAGATATTGAAATGTCTAAATATATTGATGATAATGTAATTGATTACATTGCTAACAATAGTGAAAATGATGTTAGACACTTAGAAGGATCAATAACTAGATTAATTGCATATTCTGCAATGATGAATAAAAAAGAAATAAATTTAGAATTTGCAATGGAAGCTTTACAAGATTATATAAAAAGTAATGTTTATTTAAAAAGTGATATTTCTAAAATACAAAAAGTAGTAGCGGATTATTATGATATTACTGTAGAAGATATAAAAGGGAAAAAAAGAAATTCAGAAATAAACTATCCAAGACAAATTGCTATTTATTTATGTAGAATGATTACTGAAGAAACGGTCTCTAAAATAGGTATAGAATTTGGAGGTAAAAGTCATTCAACTGTTATTCATTCATGTAATAAAATTATGGAAGATATAAAAAAGAATCCACAGTTAAGTAAAATGATTGAAGAAATAAAAAATAAAATTAATTAACAACTTATAAACATAATAAGTTATAATTAAGTCAGTAAATAAGAGTTATCTTGTAGTTTTGAACAATTTAAACGATATTAATATTATTAATTATTAAAAAGAAAGAAGGAATAAAAATGAAATTTTCAATTAAAAAAAGTATCTTACTAGAAAACTTATTGTATGTAATAAAAGCTATATCACCTAAGAATGTAATACCTGTATTAAATGGTATTAAATTTGAATTAACTAAAAAAGGATTAGAGTTAACAGCTAGTGATTCTGAATTAATTGTTCAAACTTTAATACCTAATAAAAGTATTGAAAAAGTAGAAAAAGAAGGATTAGTAATTATTCAAAGTAAATATATTATAGACATTATTAGAAAGATGCCAGAGGAAATAATAAATTTTGATTTAGTAGATGAATTCAAAATACTTATATATACAGATAAAAATAAATATAATTTAAATTGTTTAAATTACAATGATTATCCCCAAATTGTTTTTGAACAATCTGATAATCCATTAATTATCTCTGGAGAAACACTTAAAAAAGTTATTAAACAAACAGCTTTTGCTATTTCTACACAAGAATCAAGACCTTTATTAACTGGTGTTAATATTAAAATATCAGGTAATATATTTGAATGTATTGTAACCGATTCATATCGACTAGCCAAAAAAACAATTAAATTGGATAATCTTGTCAATGAAATTATAAATATTGTAGTTCCAGGAAAGAATTTAATTGAGTTTGATAAAATTATAACTGACGATGAACCTGTTGAAATGCATATTTTTCCTAATAAAATTATTTTCAAATATAAAAATATTATATTTAAATCTAATTTATTAAATGGAACATATCCCGATACTTCAAATTTAATACCAAGTGATTTTGAAATAATTATTAATACAAATTTAAATGATTTTTATGATTCTGTAGATAGAGCGGCTTTATTAACTCAAAATAAAGATAAAAATACTGTAAAAATGTTAACTGAAAAAAATAATTTGTTAGTTACTTCTTTATCATCAGAATTAGGGAAAGTAGAAGAATACTTAACTGTTGAAAAAAATTCTTCTAAAGATATTGAAATATCATTTAGTTCTAAATATATGATGGAAGCATTAAGATCTTTTGAGGAATTAAATATATTAATATTATTAAATAGTGATGTAAAACCAATAATATTGAAAAGTGTTACTGATGAAACATTAATTCAATTAATTTTACCTATTAAAACTTACTAAATTGTTTATAAAAATTTAAAAACACATTAATTTGTGTTTTTTTTTGATGTTTATCGACAAAATTCGACAATTTTCGACAATCAACTATGATATAAGGTTATCGATCGGGGGTGAAATTATGGAAGAATATGAAATTAATCTTGAAACGCTGGCTATAGTTCCGTTTAAGGAAGATAAATCAAAAGTGTATGAAAGTGATAAAGTATTTATTGTCAATAAGTCTGTTAATAAAATAATGGATTCAAGCTGTGAATATTTTGGTAGTTCATTAAACGGTCGACAAAAAGGTACTTCTAAATTAATTGGTATTACTCATAAAGTACCAATTATAATAGAAGAAAGTAATGAAATAATCTTTTTTCCTACTATGTCTCCAAGAATCGAAAAATGTTCTTGGATATCATTAAACAATGTCGATAAGATTGTTAGAAAACTAGATAAAACCTATGTTCAATTTAAAAATAATATACTATTAGAGCTAGATGTTTCATATGGAATTATTAACAATCAAATTTTAAGAGCAACTAGACTTGAGTCTGTTATAAGAAATCGCAAATTACATCAAACAAAATATTGAAAAAACTTTATTAAAGCACAAATTAGTGTTATAATTATTAATAGGTATAGGAGTATTAAAATACCTATTAATTTATTTTATGGGGGTTTTAGGTGGTAAATAATGGAACTTCAAAAATTGAAACTAAATAATTTTAGAAATTTTTCTTATTTGAATCTGGAATTTTCTCCAAAATTAAATTTAATAATTGGAAATAATGGGAGTGGTAAGACAAATTTAATAGAAGCAATTTATATATTAGCATTAACAAAAACATTTAAATCTGTTTATGATTCGGTATTAATAAAAACTGGAGAAACAAAATCATTAATAGAAGGAACAATATATTCAAAAATTACTAATAATTATTCAGTTGAAATTACTAAAGACGGAAAGAAAGTTAAAATAGATAATAATAATATTAATCGATTAAGTGATTATATCTCTAAAATATTAATAGTATCTTTTAATTCAAATGATCTTAAAATGATCAATGATAATCCTAGTATAAGAAGAAAATTACTTAATATTGAAATTTCTCAACTTAATAATCAGTATTTAAAATATTTAAATGAATATAATAAAATTAATAAACAGAGAAACGCTCTATTAAAGTTATTATACGTTAATAGAAACTCATCTTTAGAATTTTTAAACATTTTAACTGAAAAATTAGTTGATTATGGTCTAAAAATTTATGAAGAGAGAAATAAATTCGTAAATAATATTAATATATTAATTTCTAAATACTTTTACTTAATAACTAATGAAGAAAAGTTGTTTATAAATTATAAATCAGATTTTATTAACAAAAGCAAAGAAGAATTATTAAATAAATATAAAAAATTGATTGATAAGGATATAATTTTAGGAAAAACCACATTTGGAATTCATATGGATGACATAGAATTTATATTAGAAAATCAAAACTTAAGAGATTATGGATCTGAAGGACAGCAAAAGAATGCAATAATTGCTTTTAAATTATCAGAAATTGAGTTGATTAAGTTACAAAAAAATGAAACCCCAATACTATTAATAGATGATTTGTATAGTGAACTAGACAAATATAAAATTAAAAATATATTAAATAATTTAGATTTAAATATACAAACATTTATTACTGTTACTGATTTAAATAAAGTTAGTAAGAAAGTAAAAGAAAATGCAAAAATATTTATAATAAAAGATGGA
>CAZIUX010000031.1:7323-8975 GCA_964542795.1 uncultured Muribaculaceae bacterium | reverse complement strand
ATCAGTACCACCGGCATTAAATCCAGTTGTTTCAGTATCAAATACAACAAATTCATCATTTACTAGATTATAATCTTTTGGATTTACAATTAATTTCAAATCATCATTATAAACGTTTAATTCAGATCCATAGATTACTTTAATGCCATCAGCAACTTTATATGCATCAGGAAATGATTGAATACAACTATGATCAGTAATAGCTATTGCTGGATGCCCATACTTCTTTGCCGTTTTAATTAAATCTTTTACATCAGATAAACCATCCATTTGACTCATGAATGTGTGGGCGTGCAACTCTACTCTTTTAGTTTGTGCATCATCAATAATTTTTAAGTCTTTAGAGTCAATACTATTTATATCAGTAATATTTAAAACTAAATCTTTTGCATATGAATCATCTTTTACATTGCCTCTTATTTTATACCATGAACCCAACTTAATGTTTTTCAAAATATTATTTATATCTTCATCATTTCTTGAAAATATTTTTCCATACATACTATCAGTTTTATCACTTATTTTTAAAGTTATTATTTTTAAATTTTCTTTACTTGTATTAACAACATCAACTCCAAAAACAAATACTTCAAATATAATATTTGTTTCTGGACCCAAAACATTATTCAATTCAGATGTTTTTCCCTTAATTGCACGACCGAAAATAACTTCGTTTTGGGGCTTAGGTGTTTCAACTTTAATAACACTTGATTCTTTTTCTAAAGCAATTATTTCTTTTATTTCTTTAGCTCTTTCTTCATTGATTTCTATGTCAATGTTTACTCCAGAAACTCCAAGTTTTTCTAGTCTCTTTAGCCACTTTTTACTAAGTCTATTTAAGGTACTTTGTTCATTCTTATTTGTTACTTCTATTTTTACAATTCTCTTATCAAATATAATGTCTTGAAGATCAAGACCCCTTAATGAAGGATTTTCTATTAAAGCTTGATTAAAGAAGTATTCGATATTACTTTTTAAATCTTGATCTTTTAAATCAGGAATTGAACATGTTAAATTTATTCTTTCAACACCATCAAGACCATCTTCACATTTTTTTATTAATGCCTTAAATAAATCATAGTTTATTATTTCTTCGCAATTTAAAATTATATCCCATTCTTTTTTTTCATTATCAACAATGACTTTTTGAATGGAAATTTTATCAAATTCATCTTGATAGTCAAAACCAATTTGATCTAAAAAACGTTTTAATTTATTGTCCATTTTGACTACCCCCATAAACTAATCTATTACAATATGATTGTTTGCTATTTTCTATTGTATCATTTAATTTATAAAAATACGATGACATTTGACTAAAAATTAACTGATAATTCTTATTTCTTAATTCTGACATTATAATTACTGCATAATCATTTTTTACTGCTATTCCTAGGTCATGATAATAAATATCATACATGCCATATTTATGATAATAGTTAGTTTCTTCAATATTTAAAGAATTATCATTTGTATTATTCATAATTTTCTTAATAAAGATACTATTATCATTATTTAGGTTAATTAATTCTTGAATTTTTTTTAAATATAATGACATTTCATATACATTTGAATTTCCATAATTTTGATTATTCATGACATTGCTAGCACCCAAAGATTTTCCTAATTCTCTTAAATTATTTAAACCAATA
>CAZIUX010000031.1:0-7313 GCA_964542795.1 uncultured Muribaculaceae bacterium | reverse complement strand
TCAACTAACATTGCATGAGCAGTATTATCACTATATGTAATTAAATGAGAAAGAAGTTTTCTAATAGTTATTTTTGTATTAAATTTTTCTTGATCCATACCAGTGGAATATTTACGATAATAAGAAGATTTATATGTCATTGTTTCATTGTCTAAATCAATTAAACCAGTATTATTTTTATCAATTAAATATATAAGATCTAATAATTTATATAAGCTAGCGGCATAATAAGTCTTATTTATTTTATCATTTAAAACGTAGTATTCATCATTTGGATAAAACATATAACTTATTGAATAATTATTTGCATAATTATGAATTTCTTCTTCAAGAGATATAAGTTCATCATTTTTCATTTGTTCGTTAAATTTTTCATTTAAACAATTATTATATTTAATTAAATTATCTTTTCTTGTTTTTTCTTCCAAAATGAGTCTTTCTTCTTCCAAAACTTTTAACTCATATAAACGAATATTTGCTAAATAATTATCATACATAAAAACAATAAAGAAAAAAATTCCTATCACTATAAAAAACAAAAATAAGAACTTTTTGAATTTCATAATTACTCCTTGATATTTTTAATACTATTAATAATTATACCATAACGATCATTCTTTTTAGTAACTTTTCCATTAACAATTACCACAATATTTTCCCTGATATTATCAATCAATTTAATGTTACTTGGAAATAAGATCAGTTCCATATTTCCAGTTTCATCGCTGGCTGAAATAAAAACCATATCTTCACCTTTTTTGGTTTTAATTTTTTTTATTTTATCAATTAAAACTACACAAATAATATTTTTATCAAAGTATTTTAAGACATCAATCATTTTAATCATTTTGTCAGTGTAATAAATTGTTGTTGGATGATTACTTAAGTAAAAACCACATAAGTCTATTTCATTTTGTAGTAATTCATAATTTTCCATTTCTTTATAATTCTCAATAATTGGCTTACTAACTAATGAAGCATCTAAATCATTAACTAATTCAGCATAATTAAGCAGTTTATCTAAATTATTTAATAAGGTTTGTCTGTTTAATTCAAATCCATCTAAGGCACCTGATTTAATTAAATTAACAATAATTTCATTACCTATTCCTTTGTTTTTAAAAGCAATGAATAAACTGTAAATATCTAAATTATCCTGATTACTTATTTCTTGTAATTTATTTTGAATAATTGGATTTATTCCTTTAATTATCGTTAAAGGAATAAATATAGTATTGTTTTCAAAATAATACCTATCTTTACTTTTCAAAATGTCTAAATTACTAATTTTTATACCCATTTGTTTAGAAAATGCAATATATTCTTTTGTTTTATTGATACTTCCTAAACTCATATTTAATAAAGAAGTCATAAATTCAAGCGGATAATTAGCTTTTAAGTATGCAAGTTGATAACTAATTAATGCATATGAAACAGAATGTGCTTTATTAAATCCATAGGAAGCAAACTTTAAAATAAGATCAAATACTTCATTTGCTAAGGAGTTCGAATAATTATTTTTTAAACAGCCACTAATAAACTTTTCTTTTTCATGGCTTAATAATTCATAATTCTTTTTACTCATTGACTTACGAACTAAATCACTTTCCGAAAGTGAATATCCTGCCATTTTAGTTAAAATTTGAATTATTTGTTCTTGGTAAACAATAATACCATATGTTTCTTCTAAAATACTTTCTAAATCAGGATGAAGATAAGAAAGTTTTTGTTTTCCTTGTTTTCTTTCAATAAATAAATCAATGTTATCCATTGGCCCCGGCCTATATAGTGCAACCGCAGCATATAAATCACTAAACTTACTTGGCTTTAATTTTTTAAGGAAGGATTTCATTCCTTCACTTTCAAATTGAAAAATATTATCAGTTTTACCTAATTTAAATAAATCTAAAGTTTGTTCATCATCTAATGGAATATTATTAAGATCTAATTTAGGAATTATTAAATCTAAACAATTATGAATAATTGTTAAATTGTTTAGTGCAAGTAAATCCATCTTAAGAAGTCCTAATTCTTCTAAGTATTCCATTGTAATTCCGGTTAATAATGATTCTCCACTTTTTGTCATTGGAATTATATTATTTAAACTTTCATCTGCAATTACAACACCAGCTGCATGAGTGCTTATTTGTTTTTTTAATCCTTCTAATTTAAGAGATACTGCAAATATTTCTTTTAATTTTGGATTAATGTTTAATAGTTCAACTAACTTTTTATTTGTATCATAGTTATTTTTTAAACTAATATTTGCATTAATTTCTTTTAATAGAAAACTCCCTTTTTCCTCATAATTAAATATTTTTAATACATCTCTTATTACTTGCTTACTGCCGAGAGTACTAAATGTGATTATTGAAGCTACATTACTGTAACCATATTTATCTTTTAAATATTCTTTTATTTGATCTCTTTTTACATCTTCAAAATCTAAATCGATATCAGGCATAGTTATTCTGTCTTTATTTAAAAATCTTTCAAATAATAAATTATATTTAACTGGATCAATAGACGTTATACCAAGAGAATACGAAACTAAACTACCAGCAGCACTTCCTCTTCCAGGCCCAGTTAAAATATTATTCTTTTTGGCATATAAAACATAATCATAAACAATTAAAAAATAATCAACAAATCCCATTTCATTTATGACACTTAGTTCATATAACAAACGATCTAAATATTTTTTTTCTATTTCATTATCAAGCCTTTTTCTAAGACCTTTAATACATAATTCTTTTAAAAATAAATTATTATCATTTATCTTTGCTTCATATTTAGGCAAATGATTATTTTCTTTCTTCCATTCAAGATTAAATAATGAAGCAAATCTACTTGTAGTTAAACTATCAATTTCATTAATTTCATTAGGATTATATAAATATTTAGTGCTATAGTTTGTTTTGACATAATTATCTATATTAGTTCCATTTTCAATCATCTTCAAATACATATATGTTTCATTATCATTTTTATTTATCATAATAGTTTCATTTATATAAACTAATTTATCAGTAATTATAGATGCATTTTTCATTTCTTGATCATTTTTGTAGCTTAAAAAAACATGATCAAATACTAGTTTTAACTCATTATAAAGACCATATGATTCATATGGTATAACAATTATAATATCTATGCAAAATAACTTTAAATCTTCTAGATTAATTTCTCTTTCTTCTTTTATATCATGAATTTTAAATAAACATACCAAACCAGAATAATTTTTAGCATATAAATAAATATGTAAATTATTATATGTTAAATCTAAACCAATAATAGGTTTTATATTATTATCATTACATTTTTTATAAAACTCATAAGATGAAAATAAATTATTATCGATTATACCAATGGCATTAAAACCAAACTTTAAAGATATACTAATTAAATCATCTATCTTAATTAAACTATTAAGTAAACTATAATCAGTTTTTATACCTAAAGGAGCATAATTCATAATACCACCCGCCTTATAATTTATTTTAATATATTTTAATGGTTTTTAATACCACTATTCTTAAAATAAAGTTAATTCTTGATCGGCTTTCAAATGTTTGTAAGCTTTTTCAGTTGCTTGTCTTCCTCTTTGTGTTCTTTTTATATATCCTTCTTGTAACAAATAAGGTTCGACAACATCTTCAATAGTTGTAACTTCTTCACCAATTGCAGTGGAAATTGTTTCAACACCAACTGGCCCTCCATTAAACTTAGTTATTAAAGCATGTAAATATTCAATATCTATAAGATCCAACCCATGATCATCAACACCTAGTTTAGCTAATGAATTAGTTGTTATACTTAAATCTATCTTATTGTTACCTAATACTATCGCAAAATCTCTTACTCTTTTACATAGCCTATTTGCTACTCTTGGGGTTCTTCTACTTCTTTTTGCAATTTCACTAACAGCATTCTCATCTATTTCTACTTCTAATACTCTGCAAGTTCTTTTTATTATTAATTCTAACTCTGAAACAGTATAGTAATTTAATTTTGAAACTATTCCAAAACGATCACGAAGAGGTGCGGATAAATCACCTGCTCTAGTGGTTGCGCCCACCAAAGTAAAAGGTGGTAAATCAATTTTAATACTTCTACTAGAGCCTTCAGTTCCAACGATGATATCCAAAGTAAAATCTTCCATCGCAGAATAAAGTATTTCTTCAATAAACCTAGGTAAACGATGAATTTCATCAATAAATAAAACATCTCCTGGTTCTAGATTACTTAAAATGGCCGCTAAGTCTCCAGATTTCTCTATTGCGGGACCACTTGCCGTTTTAATATTTGCTCCTAATTCATTTGCAATGATATGTGCAAGTGTTGTTTTTCCAAGCCCAGGAGGACCATATAATAAAACATGATCAAGAGATTCATCACGTATTTTAGCCGCTTTAATAAATACATTTATATTTTCTTTAACTTCATTTTGACCAATATATTCACTTAACTTACTTGGTCTTAAAGTAAGTTCAAATTGATCAGTATCAACTTTTTCACCATCAATAATTCTTGTCATAGTACCTCCTATTTAAGTAATAATCGTAAAGCTTCTTTAACTTGGTTTTCAATTGTTTCATTTGCGTTAACTTGAACAATTATTTTTTTAATATCAGCATTCTTATAACCTAAATTTTCTAAAACACTTATCAATTCATCAAATGAATCACTAGAAACAGTATACTTATTTACTAACTTACCTTTTAGGTCTAATATCATTTGACGAGCAAGTTTTTCACCAACTTTTGGGAATTTAGTTAAGTATAATATATTTTCTCGATCAATCGCATCAATTATACCTGAAACACTGCCAGTTGCAAGTATTGGAAGAGCTATTCTTGGTCCTACTCCCTTAACATTTATCAATTTTAAAAACAGTTCTTTTTCTTCAATATTCTTAAAACCATATAAACTAATTTCATCTTCTCTAATATGATTATATAAATAAATAATTGTCTCTTCTTCTTCGTGGTAAACATATGGATTAGCAACATAAATTAAATATCCTATTCCATTATTATCTATTACAACATGATTACTATTAATTATTTTTATAATTCCTTTAATATATGCATACATTATTATCACATCCTATGGTAAGATTATCACACAAACGAGTGTTTGTAAACAAATAAAAGTATTATTTTTCTTTTATATAAAAATAGGCACCCGCCTATTTTGATTTTACTGAACTACTTATTTGATCATTAACTTTCTCATTTTCTATTGAATTTAAAAATACAGGAGTTAATAAAAGTAAAATGGTGATTGGAAGTAAAAATAACACAGAAATCGTACTTACTTTCATTGGTAATTTGTTAATATTTGCCTTATATTCTAAAACTTTTTTTTCTCTTAAATAATCTAATTGACTGGTTAAACTTTGAACCATACTTGTTCCAAAATTATTAGCTTGGATTAAGTTTAAAATAATGTTATTAATACTTATACTAGGTATTTTTTCTTTTAGAGAATCCAATACTTCATTTAGATTTTTCCCAACTTTTAATTCATTTAAGGATTTTTTAAATTCTCTACCAAGTTCATTTTTAACATTATCAGATGTTGTAATAAGAGCATTTTCTAAGTTTCTTCCACTTTCAAGTGTCATTACTAATACTTCAAAAAAGAAAGGTGCCTGTTCATTTAATCTTATTTCTCTTTTTTTAATTTGATAATCAAATACAATATACTCATATACATACCAAAATATTACTGAAAATAATGGCCCATAGAATATGCCAAATGGTAGAAAAACAGTAACTGAAATTAATATAAAACATACTATTAAACGTCCTGATAGAAAGTGATTTAGTTTAGTTTTATTTGTTAATCCTAGTAATTTTATTTTCTTATTAATTTTATCAATAGTACTTTTTTTATAGATACGATTAGTTATACTATTATCTTTTTTCATAGATTTCCACCTTCATAATTCTACCAATTACATATAAATAACTAAAGTATAAGACAATAATTAAGAAGAAAATCAAGATTCCAAATGGATGTTTAAAAAATGGCATAAAATAATTATTATTTAATAATGTAATTATCACTACCATAAGTATGGGTAATATAACCAAGATTTTATACATTAGTTTAGCAGCACTGGTCAAGGAATTTAACTCATCTTTCATTTTTCTACGATTTAAAATAGATTTTTCAATATTATTAAATACATTTACAATATTCCCACCTGTTTTATTTAAAAGAATTAAACTTGTTGTAATATATTTTACATCTTCAATTACTACTCTTTTATAAAAACGACTAAATGCAACATCAAAAGATAATCCATATCTAATATCAACTAAAATTCTCTTGAATTCATCCTGAATTGGCCCATTTAATTCTTTAACAACTATTTCAAGTGCTTGATGAATATTCTTTCCTGATTTAAAAGAATTATTCATTATCATTATGGCCTTAAGTAAGTCATCTTCAATTATTTTCTTACGATTTTCATATTCAAATTTTAAAATTATATCTAATATATAAAAAGATAACAAAGATAGTGCAATAACATAATAATTAAGATTACTATATTTTGCTAATGAAAATATAATACAAAAACATAAACTAGTTAATAATATCAGTACTTTAATTGACATAAAATCTATTGGATCATATTCATCCTTTTTAGAATATTTTATGTATTTCAAGTATTTTTTAGAATTTTTTCTCATCATTCTAAAACGTTTTAAAAATTTAGAAAAACTCTTTACTAGGCCATAGAAAAATAAATGAATTTGATCAAAAAATGATAATTCATTGTCTTTTACGGAATTAATTGCATATTTTCCGATTCGTTTTTCATAGGAAATGCTTTTTTTAGTTTGAAATAATTTAATTAGAACTAAACCAATTAAGATTCCAACAACTATTTGAACTAGCATTAATTCATAGTTTTCCATAAATCCTCCCTAGTATATTTTTCTAATTTCTCCTACTCCCTTAGCAAGTATCTTATGTGCTACTTCGGGAACATAATCTTCTTTAATAAATTCTCCATCGACTTCACCTCTGTCAGTTAAGCCTTTTTGAACAAATGAAAATATATCTTTTAAAACAATTTTATCATCAGTAATATCGGTAATTTCACCAATTGAAGTTATTTTTCTTTTTCCATCACTTAATCTTTCAATATTAATTACAAGGTCAATCGCACTAGCTATATATTCTCTAATTGCTTTAACGGGTATTTCAATTCCACTCATTAAAACCATTGTTTCAAGTCTATTTAATGCATCATGAGTACCATTTGCATGTAATGTAGTAAGTGATCCATCATGACC
>CAZIUX010000030.1:0-9192 GCA_964542795.1 uncultured Muribaculaceae bacterium | reverse complement strand
TTTTTTTGTAATAATTAGCTATTGATAAACTAAAATATTTTATTACATTGCTCTTGAAGAATAGGCTGGATCAAGCACTTCACTATCCGAATAACTCATACGATATAACGGTTTAGGTGTTTGACTTTGTCTTGTAATTCCTTGTGATTGTAAAAATATATTATTTATGAATTCAGTTTGAAACGGTGTTCTAAATAAATTTTCGATTACTTCTTTATTGTATTTATAAACACTTTTATTTTCGATATCTCTATACAAAGCAGCTGGATCTATAACTCCATTAGTTCTTGTGCCGTTAGCCAATTCTTTACATATAATGCTATATAGTTCTCTTGCAGGGTCACAGAAAGCATAGTATTCACCGCTTCTTGTTTGATCATAAGGATATTGTTTCACTCCTGCTGATTTTAACCAAATGTTTGCAAACATTGCTTTATCAATGATCGATTTATCTGTCTGAATTTGCTTAGTCTTTATGTCTCTAATTTTGATTTTTGCAGGGTTAGAATCATAAGGATTATCAGAATCAATAAAAATTTCAAACCTAATTGCATAAGCATGTAACTCATCAAATGTTGGTATAGGAATAGTAGGCACTTTGTTACCTTGTGGTTTTTCCTGTGTTGCATTAATATCTATTTTTTTATTTATTCCAAAATATGATACTAGTTGTGGATTATATCTTCTCATTCCACCCGCATCATAATATCCAATATATCCGCCAGATTCCTTAACTTTTCTATCTAATCTTTCACGGCTTAAGTAATCATCAATCATGCTTTGTCTTATATCTTTAAAGAAATTTTGTTCAGTATACACAGAATTCTTCCTTAAAGCAGATTTACCATTTTCATTTACCATTTCAAGTATGTCATATTTCATTACTTTTATACCATTAATATTCATGGGTTTTTCTAACATTTGCTGTGCGATTATTATTGATCCATCACTTCTTATGTATCTCTTTGTTGGATATGTAAAAATATCTGCTTTTTCTTTCGGCTTTTTAATTTCACTTACTGATGAAATAAGTTCTGATTTATTATCTTTATTTTTACCTTTTGTCATCATCCCAATATAATACGTATTTCTTGAAATAGATTCTGCTATGTTCTCTTTTGAAAACAAAATGTTTGTTACAGTTTTTTCGCAATTTGGTGGCATTGGTTTTCCAAAATTCTTACAGTTCATTATACGCGAAACATTCGTTTCACTATATAATATTAATGGTAAATTCATTTTTCCATTAGGTAAAATTTCAGCATAATAATATCTATAATATTTTACTTTATTAATCTCGCTGTTGCCAATTTGTGCTAAAACAAATTTAGATCCATCATTTCGCGTAGCTAAGTATGTTGTTGTTTCATATTCTCTTTCTATCTTTACTTGAGATGATATTTGTTTAATTATTTGAGGATTTATTTGAGATAATGTTTGGTTATAGTTTTGGGTTTTTTCTTCTTTATGGGGATAATGTGATTTACAAAATGTTTTTATATCTTGGCCAAGCCAAGCATAACTGCCAAATTGTCCTGATCTAAAGTTTGTGTTGTCCCAAGTTAAATCTATTGGGTATTTCTTTCCATCAATGTTTACTATATTCCATGCATGTGCACCTTTTTTATCACTGCTTGTATAACCTTCGACATACTCACAATCTATTGAATGTCTATCCATTATTTCTTTAAGTATCATTGCATATCCAGCACACACCGTTTGTTTAGTAATCAATCCTCTTAAGCTGCGAATCTCACTTGATAATTTATGTTCAAATTTCGGATCATACATTATTCCGGTCATTAATTTATCATAAACATATACTATCTTTTGAACATCTGACCAATTCGCGTTAATTCCTGATTCAATTTTTTCAATTTCTTCTAATATTTTAATAGCTTCATTCTTTGTATAAATAACCGCTTCTGTATAATAATCTCCTGTTTCTCCATTTACAAATCTAACATTTTTATTTCTATTTACTCTTTCTTCATCATATCCTCCTGCAATTCTAATTGCAGAATTTGGAGCTAATTTTCTTAAAATTGAGGATGTAATTCCTCTAGTATTTTGAACTTCAATTAGGAATTTATTATTTGGATGTTTATTACAAATTTCATTAACATAATCAATACTAAAAGGACTATTCCCTTTGAAAGGAATAACATATTGGTAATCATACTTCATAAGTTTTTCCTGCAAATTCTACCATGTTTTCATTTAGAACTAGTATATTATTTTTTATAAAATGATCAAATAATTCTTTGTTATTGTTATATTGCTTTTCATCTATACTAATTTTTTTTAAGTTAGGTAGGTTATATAGAAAATTAAAATTATTAAGATTTGTATTGTCAATATACAATTCTTCCAGAGAGAGAATATTTATTCCTTCGTTACCTATTATATTTGAATAAGATAATTGTAAATATCTTAAATTACTTAAGGTATTGATTTTTATAGTTTCAACTTCTCCATTTACTATTGTAAGTTCACTTAAGTTATTAAGGATATTTATAAACGAATAACTTTCAATTTTACAGTTAATTAAGGATAGTGATTTAAGGCTTAATGAAGCAATCTTGTCTGCATATTCAAATTCACAATTTTCGAATGTTAATTCTACTAAATCTTTAAGTTCTAAAAAAATATGAAAATTATCATCAAAAACATAACCATTTCTTAAAGTAATGGACTGTAATTTTTTTAGTTTTAGTAGTTCTTCTAAGAATACAAAACTACTATCATTTTCATAATCATAGTTAATAATAATTTCAGTTATTTTATCTAGTTCTTGATCAGTAAATTCATTTTCAAGTTTATCTAATTTAAACATTATATAATTAGCTAAATTTTCATTATTAATATTAATCATATTTATTATTACACCATCCGTATCTTATTTAATATTATAATATCATAAATATTAATTTGTTAACAAATTAGTTTAAAAATACCTATATTTATTTGTACAATTGTAAATGATGTGAAACAAAAATCATAAAATAACTTGTGTCAAAGAAGAAATCCAAAAAGGTAATAATGAAGTAATTGAAGAGTTTTTAAAGAAGGTTTCAAGACTTTGTTGTTAAGAAGGTTGATTATATTAAAAATATATATATTTTTAGTGTATTAAGTGTAATATTTGTGTTTTTTACTGTATTACTTGTTAACAATAATAAATCAAAAAAGAAATCGACCAAGCTGAAATATGTGCCTCGGACGTTCTAGAGTGTGACGCAGATTAATTAGTTATTCTTTTTTATTTGATCATTTCTTCAATTAATTTGTCTAATTCTTTTGTATTATCTAAATGAGTACTACCATATAAAATAGCATTTTTTGCCCATATTATCACACGATAATTTGATGTCATTAATGTATATTTATAATAATTGTTTCCTTTTGTTTCAATTCCATTATTTTTATATTGTTCTTCAGCACTATCTATCATAATTTTAGTGAAATTATCATAATATTGTTTGGCATTTTCCTCATTTTTAAATTCTATATAATTAAATTGGGTTAGTAAATCCTCACTAAAAGAAAGAAAATTCTTATTAACATAATCATTATCTTTAGTTTCTTCTATTATATTGGTGGTTCCATATTTATTAATATTCATGATATTAAAAAATGATTCATCTGTAAGATTTATATTATTTCCGCAGCCAGAATATACTAGACAAAAAAATACTATGACAATTATTTTTTTCATGATTTACTTCCTAATCTATTTTATTGTTTTTCGTTTGGTATACTATTTTTTGTATATTGTGCACTTCCTGATTTTTTACTTTCTCTTAAAGCCAGAATATACTCAATTGCACTGTCAGTAGCAGTATACTTTACTCTTTTTATTTCTTCTTCAAGATGCATAATCTTTTTTGCTAAAAAAGGATCATAAGCATCGTTTTCTTTAATTTGTCTTTTTAAGTCAGATAAACCATTCTTTTTAGCTAAAGTTTTAATCCTAAATCCAATTAGAATTTTTCTCGCTATTTCATTTTCTTCTTTTGTAAAATTATACTTCAAAAATTTTTTTATAGTCATAATATTCCCCCCTTTGGGAATTAAATTAATTTCCACCTATATTATACAACATTTTTGTTTTGTGGTATATTATTATTAGAGGTGTTAAAATGAATGCTAAATTGTTGAAACAAATTCCGAATATTTTGACAATTATAAGAATAATTTTTGCTGTAATTGCGTTTTATTTAGTAGTTAATAATTTCCTGGTTTTGGGGTTAGTAATGCTAATATTTGGTTCTTTAACCGATTTCTTAGATGGTTATTTTGCAAGAAAATTTAAAGCAGAAAGTAAACTTGGAGCAAGACTAGATCAACTTGCAGATAAAATATTTGAAATATTATTCGGTATTGCATTAATTATTAAAGGAAATTATTTATTTATAATTACTTTAGGGTTAGAAGTATTATTTACAATATTAGTTATTGTTTTATATGCTAAATCAAAATTTTGGCAAAGTTCAACCAAGATTGGAAAAATAAAAACCAGTTGTTTATTTGTTACGATTATTATTGCTACTATTCATTTACTTACTAAAGAGTATTATGTTGTATTCTTAATAATATGGATAATAAATACCATTGTTCAAATAATTGCTAATTTAAAAAGCTATTTGGAATACAAAAAAAATAATAAGATGTCAAAGTGACATCTTATTTTTTAATAATTCTTCATCCCATATTTCAATATTTAATTCTATAGCTTTGTCATATTTTGACCCAGGATCTGTTCCTACTATAACTACATCAGTTTTTTTACTAACTGATCCACTTACTGTTCCGCCAGAATCTTCAATTGTTTTAGACAATTCTTCTCTTGATAAGAAATTTAATGATCCTGTTATAACTATTTTTTTGTTTTCAAATATTTTATACTTTGTTATTTTTTCACTTAAATAATTAAAATTAATACCATAATCAAATAATTTTTCTATTTCTTTTATATTTGGTTCTAATGAAAAATATTCTACTATATTGTGAGCAAGTATTGGTCCAATATCTTTTATATTCATTAAATCTTCTTCAGATGATCTCATTAAATTATGTAAATCATGATATTTTTTTGCTAAAATTTTAGCACTTTTTTCTCCAATTCCCTTTATACCTAAACCAAATAGTAATCTTTCAAGCGAATTAGTTTTACTCTTTTCAATAGAATTAAGTAAATTATTAATGCTCTTTTCTCCAAATCCTTCTAATTCAACTAACATATCTTTATGTTTAGATAATTCATATATATCAGAAAAATTTATAATTAATTTTGAATTATAAAAATCTTCAATAATCCTTTCGCCCAATCCTTCAATATTCATGGCATTTCTTGAACAAAAATGAATTAGTTTTTCGATATTTCTTGCTGGGCATGAATTATTTGGACATAATAAGTCAATTTTGCTATCAGAATATATTAGTTTCGTATTACAAATTGGACAGTTTGTTATTGGAATTATTTCCTTTTCTACACCAGTTCTTTTTTCTATAATTGAACCTAATACTTCTGGAATTACATCTCCTGCTTTTTGTAAATAAACATAATCATTAATTTTTAAGTCTAAGGCATTTATATAATCCATATTATGAAGAGTTGCTCTTTGAATTGTGCTTCCGGCTAATTTAGTTGGACTAAGAACTGCGTTTGGTGTAATTTGACCAGTTCTTCCAACTGTAAAAATAACATCTTCTAGTTTAGTAATTACTTTCATAGCAGGAAATTTATAGGCAGTTGCCCATTTAGGGTACTTATTAGTGTATCCTAAAATATCATGATTATTTATTTCGTCTACTTTTATAACTACTCCATCAATCTCATAAGGAAGGCTTTCTCTTTTTTCTGTCCATTCATTGATGAAAGATATTACTTCATCAATGTTTTTACATTTTCTATAATTATGATTTATTGGTAAACCCAAACTTTCAAAGTATGAAAGTGTTTCTGATTGAGTATTTTTAACTGGAATAGCACTGTGATATAAAAAAACATCTAAGTTTCTCGATTTAGTTATTTTTGAATCAAGTTGTCTTATACTACCAGCGGCAGCGTTTCTTGGGTTTTGAAATAAACTAAGCTCAGTGTTTTTTCTTTCTTCATTTAGTTTTTCAAAACTTAATTTGGGCATATAGATTTCTCCGCGTATTTCTAAATCAATTTTTTCTTTTAATAAGAGTGGAATAGAATTAATGGTTTTAACATTATGAGTTATGTCTTCTCCAACTACACCATTTCCTCTAGTCGCGGCACTTTTTAATTTGCCTTGTTCATAATTTAATGATACTCCAAGGCCATCAATTTTTAATTCACATATAAATGAATAGTTTTTTATCTCTTTTTTAATTTTATCTTCAAATGATTTTATTTCTTCTTCATTAAACACATTAGAAAGACTCATCATGGGTGTTGCATGTTTTATTTTAGGTAATTCACTATCAATTTTCGTACCTATTCTTTCTGTGGGAGAATCAGGTAGTTTAAATTTAGGATATTTATTCTCTAAATCAATTAATTCATGTAATAAACTATCAAATTCTTGATCACTTAACGTCGGATTATCTAGTATATAGTATTCATAATTAGCTTTATTTAAGATATCAACTAAATACTTTATTCTCTCTTTCATTAGTTCACCTTCTTTATACTCTTATGATTTTTTAAAAGTTTTTTTACTCCACTTTTGAAAGCTATATTAGCAAATTCTCCTTCAACACTTATAACTGTCCCATATCCATATGCTGTATGATTAATAATATCTCCTTTATTAATTTCTACATCTTCAGCATAATACATATTATCTATATCAACTTTTTCTTCTAATTTTTCTTGAGTTTCAATTAATGATTTTTCAATTTCACCGATAAATCTACTTGGTGGATTTATTTGATCTTGTCCATAAAGAATCCTTCTTTTAGCATTGCATAGGTAAAGTCTATCTTTTGCTCTTGTTATACCAACATAGCATAATCTTCTTTCTTCTTCCAATTCTTGTGGTTCTGTAATAACCTTATAATTAGGAAATATGCCTTCTTCCATGCCAACAAGGAAAACGATAGGGAACTCTAGTCCTTTAGCACTGTGAAGTGTCATCAATGTTAATGCATTAGCGTTTTCTTTTCTTTCAGACATATCACTAACTAAGCTTATACTTTCAAGAAAATCTTTTAAATTAATATTACCTGTTTGTTCTTCAAAAGAGAAGGTAATACTTTTAAATTCCATTAGGTTTTCAATTCTAATTTCAGATTCTAAAGATTTTTCTTGTTCAAGTTCTTTTATCATTCCTGATTTTTCTAATATATTATCTATTAATTCAGTTAAAGACAGATCTTTTGCATCATTTCTTAATTCGTCTATTAAATTTCTAAATTCTACTTCTTTACTTGACCTTAACGCATCAAATAACAAGATATTTTCTTCTCTAGCAACATCTTCTAGTTTGGCTATAGAAGCCTCTCCTATTCCTCTTTTAGGAACGTTAATTATTCTTCTTAAACTAATTTCATCGGCAGGATTATCAATTAATCTTAAATAACTAATTAAGTCTTTGATTTCTTTACGATTATAAAAGTAGTAACTTCCAACTATTTTAAAAGGAATATTTTTCTTTAATAACTCTTCTTCAAAAATTCTTCCTTGAGCATTAGATCTATAAAGAATCGCTATGTCTTCATAATTATATTTTTCTTTAAGTAAATTATTTACTTCTTCAATAACTAAAGTTACTTCATGTCTTCCATCATAACTTCTTAAATATTTTACTTTAAATCCTTCTTCTTTATTACTCCAAAGATTTTTTTCTTTACGATTTTTATTGTTTTTTATGACAGAATTTGCAGCTTTAAGAATAGTATTTGTACTTCGATAGTTTTGCTCTAAAATAATTACTTCTGCATCTTTATAGTCTTTCTCAAAGTTTAAAATATTTAAATAATTTGCTTGTCTAAAAGCATATATTGATTGATCTGAATCACCAACAACAAATAAATTACGATATTTACTTGCTAGTAACTTTGCAAATTTATATTGAACCATATTTGTATCTTGATATTCATCAATTAGTATATATTTAAACCTCTCTTGATAGTATTCTAGTACTTCTTTGTTATTCATAAATAATTGGGTTGGGAGAAGAAGCAAATCATCAAAATCTACAGAATTATTTCTTTTTAATGTATCACAGTAACGATAGTAAACTTCAATTATTTTCTTTTCTATAGAGGTATTGAAATATTTGACAAGTTCATTATCGTCAAGCATTTCATTTTTTATAAAACTTATTCTATTACGAACATAGTTAGGATTTACTTGCTTAGAATCGATATTTAAATCTTTTAATACTTTTTTTATTACAGTTAAAGCATCATCACTATCAATTATTGAAAAATTAGAAGTTAAATCTAGTTCTTTATAGTTTTCTCTAATAATTCTTACTCCTAAAGAATGGAAAGTGCTAATAAATGTATGGTGATCTGGAACTAATAAATCAACTCTTTGTTTCATTTCTTTAGCGGCTTTATTAGTAAAAGTGATTGCTAAAATATTATATGAATCAATTCCATTATCAATTAAATAAGCAATCCTTGTTGTTAATACTTTAGTTTTTCCAGAGCCAGCTCCAGCCATAACTAAACATGGACCTCCTAAATGCTTAATTGCAATTAATTGTTCCTCATTTAAGTTGCTTAAATAATCCATAATAAAACCTCCAGTATTTCTATTAAAATTATACCATGACTGGAGGTATTTTTATATAAATATAAGGTTAAAAAGTTTGTAAAATAATCTTAAATTATTTTATTATTCCCATAGATTGTTTGGATATTCGCCATTATCAACAAGATTCTTAATTTCTTCAATTACGGTTTGTTTATCTTCTTGATATGTCATTCCTAACCATCTCGAACTAGTTCCTCGAACCTCTACTTTTTTTTCATTAGTTCTTATACACTTTCCTACTATTTCTGGAATTAAGAATTCTCCCTTAACTAAATCAGAATTAGTTTTAAAAAATTCAATAAATTCTTTTTCAAGAATTGTGAATATATCAGGCATGAAGCCAAACATATTCATTGAAACTAGTGTGTCATCGGTTATTTCAAATCTTTCAGAGCCGTTTAATGGACTTGCAATTATTACTCCATCAACTCTTTCAACTGAAGATTCAACAA
>CAZIUX010000029.1:3776-9236 GCA_964542795.1 uncultured Muribaculaceae bacterium | reverse complement strand
ATGAAAAAATGTATGAAGGAGGTCTTAAAAAACTGAATTTCTTGCCACGTTCTCAATATAATTTTGTTGATGATGATAACGCGACTGTTCTATCAATAATGGGATCATTAAAAAACACTTCTCAAGAAGATGCTTTGTATGACTTTAATTCATATATATATCAAAATGTTGTTCGTTATGGAATTGGTTCAGGTAAAGGCATTGCTGCAGCAGCAATTGCACTTGCTAATTATTTTGAACTGGAAAAAATTAGAATGACATATTCTTTTGGAGGAACTTATTATTATTATGGAATTAATCCAAACTGGGGAACACCGGTTAAAGATACTGCACCTAGTGTAGAACATATTCCAGAAGACATAATGATTCCACTTGGTTTTGATTGTGTTGGATTTACTAGATGGGCTCAAATAAATGGTGGTTTAAAATCAGTTACAACTCATGCTGGACTCGCTGCAAATAGAAACACTTATCGTTTATATGAAGATTTTGATAATCACAGCAATGTAGCGACACACGGAGATATTATTTATCGTAAAAGTAATGGAAAAACTGTTCACTCAAAGCTAGTAATTGGAATGTTGTACGATTATACTGGTGTTTTAAGAGGAAACTTAATCATGGAAGCTGTTGGAAGAAATGATGGAGTTAAAATTGGCCGAGTATCAATTAGACATGGTTATCCACTTGGTCAAGTTCCAGTTTATGGTGGGGGATCAGAAACAGAAGACCCTGAACTTCTTGGATATACTTATCCTGAAGGATACACTAATTTTAAAGTTCCTTATGGAGTAATAGATCATTCAAATTGTTTTGATGAATCAGGAAAATATAAAGATATATGTGTAAAAGCAAATGCATCTGAGTTCTTTGATGGAGCATTAAGGAAGGTAGAAAAATGAAAAACAAAATAAAGGGAATAATTTTAATAATACTTCTTACCTTTATCTTTTCTGGCTGTACTGCTGATTATAAATTAGAGATTACTGAAATTGGTATTACTGAAAGTTTAACAATAGGAGAAATAACTAATAAAAATGCCCTAGATGATTTCATGAGTACTAATTTAGGATATCATTTCTATGATAATTATAATGCTTATTCAAAAATAAGAAGTGATAAGAAAATTTATTATAAAAAAGATATGATTAGTGAGGATACAGTAAGAATCTATTATAATCCTAATATTGATTTACTAAGTAATTCTGCTATAATAAAAAACTGTTTTAATGGCTTTCAAGTAAGAGAAGGTGATACAGATTATAAAGTAATAACCGATCCTGGATTTTTATGTTTAGATAAATTTGGAGAAATTGATTCAGTAAATATTAAAATAATTATTGACTCCGCTGCAGAATCCAACGCAGATTTTATAGATGGAGCTAATCATTATTGGACAGTTAATAGTAACAATTATGAAAATTTTTATATTGATTTTAAGTTTCCTATAGAATTTTCTCCTATCGAAGAAAAATTTCCTGAAGAAATTGAAGAGGGCGGTAGTGAAGAAATTGATGAGGCATCTAGTCAAAATAATCCTGCCCCTGATTATAATTCAAGCATTGATGATGAAGACGATGAAGATGGTGACGATAAAAATTCTGATGATAAAAATTCTGACGATAAATCATCAATAAGGGAAAACGATGATCAAGAAGAGGATATTAAAAACAAAGAAAAAAATAATACAATAATTATTTTAGTAATTGTAATTGGAATAATAACAATATTTGGAGTAGTATTTATAATAAAAAAGAATAAAAATAATAAGATATAAAATTACTTAGGAGTGATTAAATGAAAAAGGTTTTAGAATATTTAGAAAACAGATTAAACTTTATTAGGAATAACAAATTGGCTTATTCTGGAATAGATAATAATAGCTTTGATAATTATTTATTTGCATCTAATAATCAATTTAAATCAAAAAATAATTTTCAAAGACCACAAAGTATTTCTAATCTAGAAAAAATTTCTTCACAAGAATCGTCTTTAGAAGATGAAGAATTAGAAGAATCTTTAAGCATTGAAGAAGAATCCGAAGTAGTTGAAACAGTTGAAGAAAATGTTAGTACCCAAAGTGATGAGGTTCATTCAACCGAAACAGTTATTAATAAACCAAAACCAAGCTTTTCAAAAATTATTTGGAGTAGTCCAATTACCTATTATATTTTAGCAGCAGGCATATTTATTTTATTTCTTGTTGGTTTATTTCTTGTTTTATTTCCGAAAGACGATAATTTAAATTTGAAACCAATCATGTGTGGCGGACCGTCTAAATTAGATAATTTAAAGATAATAACAAAAGGACCAGACGTTAAAGAAATCATAACTGGAAAAACAATAGGATCTGGTCCATGGTTAGATGCATGGGATTTCTATGATTATGTCGCTGGAGTTGTTAGATACGAAACTGGTACTGGTATAATTTCTAAATTCAAAACCGCAAATGGCGATAATCCAGAAATCATCGAAAATAAAGAATACAGAAGAGGACTAGATTTTGCTTATTATCAAGCACAAGCTTTAGCCTCGCTTTCATATGCTTTAAATCCCGATGTTGGGGATTATGCAAATGAAGAATTGAAGGCTTCCAATTTGAGAAAATATCGTGCAATGTGTCCATTATTAACTGCAGAAGCACTTAGTGAAATGACTGAAGAAGAAGTTCTAGCATACATAAATAGAAAAGGAAATATATTCATGAAATGCCGTGCTGATTGGCCGGAAGAATTTGAACTTATTGTAGCTAAGAATAGCACTTCTCATCAAGGTGCTTGTAGTTTAGATTATGGCTGTGTTGTTTATAACAATGACGCAGCTCATGGTGGAGAATTGATTTGTCGATATGAAGAAATAGATGGTAAAAATGTACTAATTGAAGGTGATGAAAGATGCAATCTTAAAGGAGCACATGGAACAAACAAAGGCAAAAAAATTTATTTAAGAGAAAATTGTATAGGTGTTGGAAAAAACAAAGATGGCAGCTTGCCGGCAACTTATGAACATACATGTAAAAATCATTATTGCGAAAAATTCTCTGATGATCCAGATTGTAAAAACCACCCATCTAGTCTAATTCCGGATAGAGCTTATATAAAACCAGGACATCATACACCATTTACTGGAGTATTAACTCCTGGTATATCTGAGGAACAACGCGCCAGAAACCAAGAAGCTAAAGATTATATTTATGAAGTAATTGAGTCTATTAGAGGAGTTGTTTTAACTCATGCTGATGGAGTTGCTGGAAGAGCGGATTTCAAAGGTTTAGGTACTCCTGGTGTTGATGATATTTTAGAATGCAAAGGAAATGTTCATTCAATATATCCAATTACAAGTAACGATATGTGCCATGCTGGAACCGATGATGAAAATCAGGCAAGTAGTTGGTATCAATCTGTTGTTCTTGGATGGCCTGCAAGTAGAATAGTAACTTATTGGTATGATTTTTATATATCAAGTTGGTCTGAAGAAGGAAAATCAAGATGTAGAGTAGTAGATTTTAATATGGAAAAAGATTTGGAAATATTAAACTTTGATAATAGTGAGGATAACCCAAATAAGCCAATTAAATATCCAGGAGAGAAAAGTCTAGGCCATATATTAAATAAGTATGAAGTAAAATTGGCTAATATAGATGAATATTCAAGCTCTGAATTAACTTCTGAAGTCTCAAGTATAATTGATGAATTCTCAGAGTTGGATGAAGAAACATTAGATAAATTAGCAAAATCAGAAATGAATTCTTTTAATAATTATTTAAAAAGTTATGCATCAATTAATAGAATTGGATCAGGTAAAGCAGTCGCGGCAGCCGGTGTAGGTTTGGTTAAATATTTGTATTATCGAGACTTAAAACTACCTTATTCATTTAATATGAAATATGATGAGTTTGGTGTTAATCCAGAATGGGGAATTGAAGAATCTACAAGTGTTAGCAATTGGAATGGAAGTATTTTTGGAGGTCAAACAAAAATGCCGTTAGGATTAGACTGTGTTGGATTTACTAACTGGGCGATGATTAATGGTGGACTAAAAAAAGGCTTTATGTCTCAAAGTGAAATGTTTAATGATAGTTCTTATACTGGAGCACATAAATATGCTAAGAAATATGATGCCGATTCAAGAAGAGTGGTTGTTGGTGAGTTTGGAGATGTTATTTACCATGAATCTGGTTCTTCAGGTTATCCACATTCTAAATTAGTTGTTGGGTATTGGTTTAATGATAACGGAGCTATTGTTGGTAATATAATTGCTGAAGCATTAAACCCTGAACAAGGATTAGTAACCAATGTTGTTAGTACAAGAACCGGAAAGAAAATGAAACAAATTTATTACACAGAAGATAAAGACCATAATTTTGGTCTACGTATTGCGCCTTACTCAGAATTAATCTTTGATGAAGATAAGTATTATATTCCTTACCTTAAAGATGGTTCTTTAATTAAAGGATGGACCTATGTTGATTTCTGTTATCAAGATCCAAGGATGCCTTTTGACTATGGAGCATTCAATGTTGACACTTCTTATTGTTCTAGTTCTGGAAGCCCAGATTATTTATTAGATTATTCATCATGCTATGAAAATAAGAATCGTCAAAAAGTTTGTGAAAAAGTTGCAGTAGAAGATTTCTATAAAGGAGTTTTTGACGATGAAAACTAAAAAAATAATAATTTTAATTTTCGCTTTATTATTAATATCTGGTTGTGATGCAAATTATGAAATAGATCTTAATCAGGAAATATTTAATGAAAAACTGACAATTAATGAAACAAGTAATATTGTTTTAAATGAAAGAGGAGAAGGCTCTTATACACAAAAAATTGAAGATTTGCTTGCGAAGGGTCTATATATTCAATATAGTTATAATTTTCAAGAAAATTTAGAAGAAAATAACAAGGATCGTGAGAATTATTTTGCTAAATATGATATAGTAAAAAACAATTCAAATGGATTAGGTGTTACTATTACAGGCAAAAATGATTATTATGAAATGGATCCTTCAACAACATTCAATAGTTGTTTTGAAAAAGTTGAAATGATTGCAAAGGGTAAAAATGTAGCATTTAAAACGGTAGGAGATTTCAATTGTTATAAGCAATTTAAATATTTAAATAATGTTAGTATTAAAGTAATTTCAAATAACTTTTTGTCATCAAATGCTGATTCTGAGTATTCTGATTATCATATTTGGAATTTTACTAAAGACAACTATGTTGGGAAAATAATTTCCTTTGAAATTAAAGACCTACCTATGATAGATCTGTTTTATCATCCTGAAGATGAAGAAAGCAATTTAGATGAAGATAGTAATTCTAGTTCTGATAAATCTTCATCAAAGGATGTAGTAAGTGATGCAGAAGGAAATATAATTGAAGATGAAGATGATACAAAAGATAATCCTTCATCTACAAAAGAAGAAATAATAAATAAAAGTAAAAATAAACAAACATTATT
>CAZIUX010000029.1:0-3766 GCA_964542795.1 uncultured Muribaculaceae bacterium | reverse complement strand
TTAGATGAAGATGGTAATTCTAGCTCTGATGAATCTTCATCAAAAGATGTAGTAAGTGATGCAGAGGGTAATACAATTGAAGACGATACAGAGGATGATATTTCATCTACAAAAGAAGAAATAATAAATAAAAGTAAAAATAAACAAACATTATTGATTATTATCATAATTACTATTACGTGTTTATTTGGAGTATTAATGTACTATAAGTATAGAAAGAATAACAAAATATAAATAGATATTATATTAAGTTTATAGTATAATATTTACAAGTCCGGAGGAAAATTATGAAAATAAGAGTATCAAAAAAAGATTTTATAATGTTTATTATATTTTGTGTATTTTTATTGCTAGTATGCTCAATTATTGTTGATATTATTAAATCATTATCAGGAGAAGTTGGTCAGTATAATTTTAAATTATTTGGTGGATTCTCTAAAGATAATATTTCACTGACTTTTGTCGTCTTTGGAATGGCTTTAATTGCATCATTTGCATCTGTTTCTTCATATATATTTAGTAAAGATAAAGGTAAAGGTTTTGGCTTAAAACTTGGGGATAAAGAAGAAAAAGGCTACTCAAGATGGGCAAAAGATCTTGAAATAAAAAAATATAAAGATGTTGAAAAAGTATTAGTTAATAGTGCTGATGCAACTGCTGCCGGAGTTGCACTGATGAATGATGGAAAAACCATGTATGTTGATAATGGTGAAAATCATACTCTTGTAATTGGAGCTACTGCATCTGGTAAAACTACTGCTGTAGTTAATCCTTTAGTTAATTCTTTAGCTAAAAAAGGTGAAAGTATGATTATTACCGATCCTAAGGGTGAAATTTACAAAGAAAACTGTAATTATTTAAAAAGTAAAGGATATAATGTAATTGTTTTAAACTTCCGTGATCCAGGTATGGGAAGTGCATGGAACCCACTTACATTACCTTATTTGCTATATAAAGCTGGAAATCATGATAAAGCGACAGAACTTCTTGATGACGTTGCTTTAAATATATTAATTGATCCTAATAGTAAAGCTGATCCCTTTTGGGAAAAGAGTGCAGCCGATTATTTTGCTGGTATATGTTTAGGATTATTTGAAGATGCTGATGAAAGCCAAGTAAATATTAATACAGTAAGCTACATGGCAACTGTTGGTGAAGAAAAATTTACAACATCAAACTATATTAAAGAATATTTTAATCTTAAGGGAGAAGATACAAGTGCCTATACATTTGCGTCAAATACAATAAATGCTCCTCAAGATACTAAAGGTAGTATTTTATCCGTATTTAGACAAAAGATTCGTATCTTTGCTTCTAAAGAAGACTTAAGTGAAATGCTTTCTCATACTGATTTTGATATTAGAAATATTGGTAATGAAAAAACAGCTATTTTCATGGTTATTCATGATGAAAAGACAACTTATCATGCATTAGCAACTATATTTATTAAACAATGTTATGAAACATTAGTTGACTTTGCTTATAAACAACCAAATGGTAAATTACCATATAAAACAAATTTTATTCTAGATGAATTTGCTAATATGCCACCTCTAAAAGATGTTACATCAATGGTAACAGCGGCAAGAAGTAGAGCAATTAGATTTACATTCATTATTCAAAATTATGCCCAACTAGTAAAAGTATATGGTAAAGATGATGCTGAAACAGTTAAATCAAATTGTGGTAATTTAATATATTTATTAACAACTGAATTAGCCGCATTAGAAGAAATTAGTAAATTATGCGGAGATGTAAAAGCTAAAGGAAAAGATGCAGAAAAAGTCACAAGTGTTCCATTAGTTACTGTTTCTGATTTACAAAGATTAAAAATGAATGAAGTTATTATTATTAAAACAAGACTTAATCCATTTAAAACTAAATTAACTCCTAGTTATAAAATTGATTGGGGATATAAATTTGATAAAGCAGAATTTTATTCTCGTGAACGTGAACCAATTCAATTGTTTGATTTAAAAGAATTTGTTAAAGAAAAGAAGAGGGCTAAGTTATTAGAATCTGTTAATGATCCTGGTGCTGGTGATCGTGATCGAATGCTAAACAATCCAAGTCCTTATCCATTTGATATGCAAATGCCTTCATATAATCCAATGGGAAAAACTCAAAATACACAGTTTAATCCATTTGGAGAGTTTAATCAACCACTTCCTCAACAAAAGAATACACCTAGTTTAGATGAAATTGTAAAACAAATTGATGAACAAATCGCTAAATTAGAAAAAGAAGAAAAAGAATCTAAGATTAAACAAAATGAAACACCATTTATTGACAATCGTAGTAAAATTGTTTCGCCTGAAAATACACCTCAGATTAACGCCGAACAACCAAGACAAATAGTTATTGAGAAACAAGAAGAACCAAAGGAACTAGTAGTTGAAGTTCCAATAATTGAAGAAGTAAAATCTCCAACAATTATTGATAAAGAAGAAAATTCTACTCCTGAAGTGATGGTTGAAACAACAGAGATAATTCCTACTGTTGAACAAACTATACAAAAAGAAGAACCAATTGTCTTTACTGTTCAAGAACCTGTAATCCAAGAAACAATTATTCCAACGGTTGAAGATATAAAACAAATCAATGAAGAATCTAAGGAGAAAGTAGAAGAGACACCAAAAATAAATGTCGATGCCGATAGCATTATTGTAAATAATAATTTTATTACTGATGATCAATTTTTTGATGATTTCTTCTCCGATGATTAATTTAATCATCGGTTTTTGGAGTTTTTATGGAACAATTTGTTAATGATATTGTTACTTTTATAAAGACTAGTGGATTTTTGGGACCTCTAGCATGTTGTTTTTTGATTATTATTTAATCAATATTTCCAATCTTGCCATTAGCGGTCTTCATTGCTTTAAATGCCTTGTTTTTTGGTAATATTTTGGGATTCTTTATTTCTTGGATTTTTACAATTTGTGGATGTATATTGTCATATACTTTATTCAAAAAAAAATTAAGAAAGTATTTTGATCGAAAACTTGCTAAAGATGAAAAAGTAATTAAATTTATGAAGGGTTTTCAAAATTTAGATTTCTCTAAATTAGTTGTAATAACTGCAATTCCATTCGCACCAGCATTCTTAATAAATATAATTGCAGGACTAACAAATATGAATTTTCGTAAGTTCTTATATGCTATATTGATTGGAAAAATCTCAATTGTAATCTTTTGGGGCTATATTGGATCAAGTTTCATTGAAAGCTTTACTGATCCAGTAGTTTTAGTTAAAGTTACTATTTTAGTCTTAATTGCATTCTTAATTAGCAAATATATTTCTAAAAAATATAATATAGAATAAAATGAATAATAAAACACTTATTCATTTTTTTTGATATAATTGATGTGTTATAAAGGAGTAAGATATGGAATATTTAATTATAGGTTTACTAGTTGTGTTATTAATTATTCAGTTAATTGCAATTATAAAAGGCAGTGGGGAAAATAATATTATTGAGAAAATGGGTAAATTAGAAATGGGTATAAATAAAGAAATATCCACTTTTAAGTATGATTTAATTAATGATAATAAAAAAGATTTTGATATATTAATTGAAAAAATAGACCGTAAAATGAATCAAATTGATGAAAAGATTAATTTTAGATTAGATGCTAATTTTGAAAGAACCAATAAAACTTTCGGAGATGTCTTATCTAGGCTTACAAAGATCGATGAAGCTCAAAAGAAAATTGATATGTTATCAACAGATATAGTATCTTTACAAAGTGTTTTAACTGATAA
>CAZIUX010000028.1:0-9358 GCA_964542795.1 uncultured Muribaculaceae bacterium | reverse complement strand
TTTAGCAATACTAACCACCAAACGAAGATTTGATTCAGCTAAAATATTTTTAGCTTCAAGTTCTCCAGCTGCTACTCTTTTTGATAATAATAGTTCTTCTTCACTAGATAACAAACTAATTTTACCGATTTCTTTTAAATACATTCTAACTGGATCATTTATTGATATGTCTTTAGCTATTGTATTAGTATCCAAAATAAGTGGTTCAGCTTTAATTACTTCTGGGTCACTTTCTTCTTCATCAGACGAAACAATTTCAATATTGTTTTCTAAAAATAAATTATAAAGGTCATCTAATGTATCATTATCAACTTCTAAACCTTTTAATGCATCTGCTAATTCTTCAAAAGTAATTACCTTATTCTTTTTTCCTTTTGCTAATAGTTCCTTTTTTCTTTCTTCAAATGTTTTTATTTCTACCATCTTTATACCTCTTTCTTAATATCGGCTATTTTTTTAGTTAGCTCAATCTTTTTTCCTAAATCATTAGTTTTTTCTATTTCAATTAATAATTCAGAAATTCTTTTTCGTTTTAGTTCTAAGTTAATTATTTTAATATATTCTTCAAAGTTTTCTTCATTTATTGATTCTGAATGCATCAATATTTTCTTAAACATAGTTTTATATTCTTCATTTTCACTTATAGTTGAAATGAAGTCCGCTAAATTTATTTCTAAATTTTTCTTATAATAATTTCGAATTATTACAGCTAAATCATTATAAATTTTTATTGGTAAATAACCAAGTTTTTTTTCGTAGGATTTGATGAATTTTGTATCACTTGCCATCAAATATATTATGGCTATACATGATTTTTCTATTTTGTTTAATTTAGGATCAATAATTGGCTTAACAACTTCTTTTTCTGGAGTAGTTATTTCACTTAATTTCAATTTAGATTTTATTATGTTTATATCTATGGAGAATTCTAACGAAATTTTATTTATCATTACTTCTTTTAAAACATTATCTGATAAATCATTTATTGTATCGATCAAAATATTAATGTTTTTTGCATTTGTTTCTGAATCATTACTTTTAGTATTATTTTTATAATATTTTATTTTATAATCTAAATAATTCATTGCATTATCAATATTTAATTTAAAATCACTTACATCTTTATTTGATATGTATTCATCAGGATCTTTGTAATCACTTAATCGAATTATATATGTTTCTATTTTTGCTTTTAGTAATTGATCCCCTACAGATAATGTGGCATTTTCTCCAGCCTCATCATTATCCAAACATACAATTACCTTTGTTTTAAGCTGTTTAAGCAAGTTTATTTGATCGTTAGTAAGTGCTGTTCCCATTAATGCTACAGCACTGTTAATACCAACACTAGATAGTCTAATTACATCCATGAAACCTTCGACTAGAATAACATATTTGTTTTTTCTTGCCTCATCTTTTGCTAAGTGATAATTGTATAAGATTTCGCCTTTTTTAAATATTAGGCTTGATTTTGAATTAACATATTTTGCTTGATCTTCATTATGATAAATTCTGCCACTATAGCCTACTATTTGACCCAAGTGATCATGTATTGGAAACATAATTCTATTTCTAAAAATATCATAAGATCCATCATCATTTATTAAGCCTATAATTTTTAATAAATCTTCACTATAACCTTTATTGATTAAAAAATTACTTAAATTTTTGTTTTCATTTAATGCTAGCCCAATTCCAAATTTTTCAATTAATTCGTTGTTTATTTTTCTTTTCTTTAAATATTCAATAGCATCAAGACCTACCGATGAATTTAGATTATTCACAAAATACTTTTGTGCTAGATTTAAAATATTATATTCTACTAAATCATTTTTCTTTTTATTGGTTTCAATATTAATTCCTATATTAATTCCAACTTCTAACGATATTTTTTTTACTGCTTCTAAAAATGATATATGCTCATAATCTTGAATAAATGTAAATACATTACCGGTTGCCCCACAAGAAAAACAAGTGTAGATTTGCTTATCAGGGCTTACGCTCATACTTGGGCTATGATCATCATGAAATGGACAAACACCAAAAAAATTTCTACCTTTAGAAGATAGAGGCACATAATTTCCAATTACATCAACAATATTTATACTATTTCTTATTTTATTTATTATTTCATTGTCTATTAAAGCCATTAATATTTTCCCCTTCAAATATATATATTAAAGGGAAGGTGTCAATTTCCTTTATTTTGCTTAAATTTAGTCTTTTTAAATACTTTATTTAGGATTGGAACGATAAAACTTGTTAAAACTGTACCAATTAATAATGATAATTGAAAATTTAATGTAGTTAAAATAGTTGTGGTTATTGCCAATAATAGTGAATATACTATTATTGCTAAATTAGTATATGGAGAGGCAAAATTATCATTAACTACAAAAAATAATGAAAATATCATCGTAGAATTCAAAATATTTCTAAGTAAATTACTAAAATTAATCCCAGATATTAAACTAAAGATTATTATTATTGAAAACATAATCATTAGATAAAATGGAATATTTTTTTTATATGAAAAAGAAAAACTTAAATAGAAATAAGCAATTATTACTAAAATAATATTAGATGATGCGATTCCTCCATAATTAAAACCAAATATTAAACGATAAATACTATGATTTAGAAGTACTGATGATTCATAATTATTCATAAATAAAGAAATAATATCTTTATAATTACCAATCAAATAAGAAATTATAATTAATGTAAGTGATGTAACAGCAATATAATTAATTTTAATTTTACGATTATAAACGAATAACATATATAATAATGAAATTGTAGTTAAACATAAAATAAAGACTGAATATTTGATATTTATTGGCATTAACATACCAATAATTAAAGTTTGAATTGGAAATACATAATCATTCAATATTTCATTATCTTTGTTTTTTATTTTATTATATATGACTATTGTTATATATCCAATTAAAAATCCGAAAGTTGGAATTAATAATGGTTTAAATAAACCTAAAATATTAATGTAATTCTTCTGAAATACTAATATACCATTTTTATAAAATCCAAATAGAATCATTGGTATTAATGCAATAAGATATCTTTTATTTAAATTAAATATTGTGTTTTCACCATGGATGTATACATCTTCTCTACTCATTTTCATCACGTACTTTCATGACTTCTTTAAAATTTGTATTGGCAGGACAAACATAAGAACAAGCATTGCAGTTTAAGCATGCTTCAATTTGCTTCTTACTTGATATTGTATTGGGATTTTCCTTAACATATTTAGGATTATTTTTAATCGGACAAACTCTAACACAAGCTCCACAATCTAAACAATCCTTAGGTTTAAATGTTACTTTTTCATTAAAAATTACACTACTTAATTCATTTGTAACAATAATATTTAAATCATTAAATCTTTTCCCACTCATTAATCCATTTACAATGAATTCAATTTTTTTGTTCTTTTTTATTTTAATATTATCATCTAATATTTCATTTAATTTAGATCCAAGTTTAACTAAAATAACTTTTGGCTCTTCAATGCCATTTCCTGATAATGTTATTAATTTTTCTGAAACATTAACCTCTTTCTTTAATATATAATCAATTGCATTTAATGTGCTAATGTTTAATAAAAACATTTTATCATTATTATATTCAGAAAATATATTTTTTATGATAATAGGATATTTATTCTCGATTAATTTTAACTCAATGTTTGGATATGTTCCAATATTATTAATAATATTATAAATTATATCAGTTTCATAACTATTTACGACAATAAATGTTTTATTGACTTTTAAAACTGAACTCAAATAATCAACTGCTTCCATTAATTCATCTAATTTTGTTGTAAGTAAAATACTGTTATTTGCAACGTAAGGTTCAAGATCAGCTCCATTAATTACTAAAATATCATATTTTTTTGAAAAATCTATAGTCAAATTTATATCATCAAAAACCGGAATATTTATTCTTGATACTATTTCTTTAAATTTTTTATTAGTTAATGATGCATAATTATTTTTATTACCTTTATAAAGAACGGTTTTTTCATGAAAATCATTTTCTATTACATAAGCATCAACTTCACCAGAATATGTATTCACTTTATTAATACCGTTTAATATTCCACTTATTGGAGAAGATACCTCTTTATAATCATTATCAATATATAAAACCTGATTTTTAAATATATAATCACCAGGACTAACTAATGATTTATTTTGATTAATAATTGGAACATAACAAAAAGAAGAATCCAAAACAGGAACTATAGTGCTTGCTACTTTTATTGAATTATCTTTTTTTATCTTAAATATGTTCAAAATATCACCACTAATTAATTATACTATGAAATAAACATAATAAAAAGTTAAATTAGTCCATTTTATTTAATATTTCAAGTAATTTTTCTGCAACATTTTGTGGAATAATTGTTTTTAGTTCTTCAATTGATGAATTCTTAATTTTATCAACATTTCCGATTTTTTTAATAAGCAGTTGTCTTCTTTTTTTACCAATCCCTGGAATAGTATCAAGTTTACTAGCAACAACGCTTTTTCCTCTAATATTTCTATGATAAGTAATTGTATATCTATGAACCTCGTCTTGAATTCTAGTTAAATAATGAAATAAATTTGATGTTTTATCAATTGAATATGTACTTAAGGTGTCCCCATCAACAAGCTCACTTGTATAATGATCTTTATTCTTTTTTAACCCACATACTTTAATTTTTAAATCAAGTTCATTTAAAACACTTAAACAAGCATTTATTTGATTCTCTCCACCATCAATTAGTATTAATTCTGGAAGTTCACTTTTTTCCATTAAAGCACGGTAATATCTTCTATAGATTACTTCTTTAGTCATATTATAATCGTCATTTTTATCGAAAGATATTTTATATTTACGATAATCTTTTTTAGCGGGGTTACCGTTTTTAAATACAACCATTCCACTAACAGAAAAACTACCAAAAATATTGGAATTATCAAAAATATCTATTCTCTTAAGAGAATCTAATTTAAGTAATTTTTTTAATTCTTCATTTGATTTTATGGTTCTTTCTAAATCTTTGTTAAATAGTTCGAAATTATTATCTAAATATGTTTTAGAATTTTCCATAATTAGTTCTAACAGTTTTTTCTTTTCCCCTTTTGCTGGAACAATTATATGAGTATTTAATATGTTATTTAATAATTCTATATTTAATGTATTAGGAAGAATAATTTCCTTAGGAACCTCGTGGTTTTCATAAAATTGAATGATAAATTCTTCTATATTCCTTTCAATTTCATCATAAATAGGAAACATGTTTCGATAAACTTCTAATAACTTGCCATGTCTAATAAAAAATATTTGAACGGCACAGTAACCATTATTAATATAATAATTAATTGCGTCTTTATCCTTTAAATCACTTATTTCTACTCGTTGCTTGTCTAGTACATATGACATATATTTTAAGTCATCATTTAATGACTGTGCGATTTCATAGTTAAGGTTATTAGAATGAAATTCAATTCTTTCTTTAATTTTGTCTTTGATGATTGCTTCATTTCCATTTAAAAAACTAATAATATCATTCTCCATTTTGTCTAGTTGTTCCTGTTTAATATCTTTAACACAATAACCAAGACATTCATTAATATGATAGTATAAACAAACTTGTTTTGGCATGCCAACACACTTTTTAAGTGGATACAGACGATTAATCAAATTTACAACTTTTTTTGCAGCAAAACTGTTTGGGTAAGGACCAAACAGTTTTGAATCTTTATTCTTTTTAATCTTTAGATATCTAACTACTTTTAAAGTTGGAAAAGGTTTTCTTACATACTCAATATACGGATATGTTTTATCATCTGTAAGTAAAATATTATATTTAGGATTATATTTTTTTATTAAATTAAGTTCCAAAATAAAAGCTTCAACTTCAGTATTAGTTATAATATATTCAAAACGAACTATTTCATTAACTAATAGTAATGTTTTATTGGTTAAAGTACGATTAAAATAAGAATTTAATCTTTTTTTTAAATCTTTTGCTTTACCAACATAAATAATTTGATTGTTTTTATCAAACATTTGGTAACTTCCTGGTTTATTTGGTACTAATTCAAGTTCATTTTTAAACATAATAATCACCATGAGATATTATATCATAATTAATAAATTGTTACCTGTCTAATGTGTGGTCGACATATCCCAATATTGTCAACATAATTATACTTTATATGATAAACTCCAGGGTTGTTATTTGTGAATGTAACTTCGACGACTTTTATATCTCCCGGAACAGAAACTGATGCTTTTTGAACTAAGGATGTTACATTTCCTGTTTCATTTATCATTCTTAAACCTATTGTATTTAAATCTTGATATTGATTAGCGGGCGCAACATCAACAATTAAAGGAATTGATTCAACATATGTAACGTTGCTTTCGGCAACTGTAATTGGAAACACATAATGTAACTTACCATCGCAAGTTAATTTAATTAAAGCTTCTTCATTTCGATTAACTGGTGTATCATTTCTAGGATCAATTATATTCTTATCTAAAAAACCATTTTCAATTAGATTTTGAATAGATACTTTTGTATATCCTCTTCCATAAAGAATTTCATTAATATAATTTGGTTTAGCTGATATATAAGCTTCTGATGCTACTTTTATTTTATTTACAAATCTATCATAAGATTTTTGAGTTTGTGAACCAATAATACCATCCATATTATTAGTGAACATCAAAGCTATTAATACAATTAGTCCAATCATAATTGTTAATTCAATTAGTGTAAAACCATTTTTTGATCTCATAATATCATCCTATTTTCTATTTATAATTTAGCATTAATTAATTAATAAATCAAATATAATTGTAATTATGATAAAATACATTCAGGTGAGAAAATGTTAATTAACGAAAATACTTTAGTTATAAAAAAATCTAAATTTGTTGCCTATTATTATGAAATTAATGATTTATCCTCTGTTGATGATATTTTAACTTCATTAAAGAAAATTCATAAGAAGGCAAATCATTTTCCATATGCCTATAATATTGATGGCAAATTATTCAAAACTGATGACAAAGAGCCCCACAACTCTTCTGGAATGCCCATCTTAAAAATAATTATGGAAAATAACTTAAATAATAAAATAATAATTATTGTTAGATATTTTGGTGGGATTAAATTGGGTGTAGGCGGATTATATAGATCATACTTAAAATCTGCCAGTGAAGTAATAAAAAAATCTTAGTATTTCTAAGATTTAATTATTTTATCCAAGTCTTCTTGATCTTTAAAGCCAACAAATTTACTTATTTCTTTGTTATCTTTATAAATGTATACAGTCGGGATACTCATAACGCCATATTCTCTAGTAATATCTTGATGTGCATCTATGTTAACTTTTATTATGTTAACTTCTGGATTATCTTTAGCATAATCATTTAAAACGCTTCCCATCATTTTGCATGGGCCACACCAATCTGCATAAAAATCTACTATTTTATATCCAGTTGTACATTGATCATTTAATGATCCTGATTCGTATTCTATTAATGCCATATTGTCCTCTTTTCTATTTTTATTCGTATTTGCTGACGATTTCTTCAGCATTGTCAATCTTTAGTTTTCCTGTCTTGATTAATTTGTTTGCTGATTCAACACTTAATATTTCATTTTTTAGTAAAGTGTTAAATGCTTCTTTATTAAATTCTGACTTGTCTTTTATTGTATCATATTTTTCTTTCAATTCATATATTTCTTCAAATGCTAAATATATTTTCTCAGAATATTTTGATAATAATGGTGTTTCTTTTAAAATCATACTGCCATACTTACTATTATAAATATCACTTGCATAGAAATTTAACTGTGTACATACAAATAATATTATAAAGATAAGAATAACACCTTGAACTAATCCAACAGCCATACCTAATATCTTTGATGGTAAAGTTAAAACAATTAAGCTGTTTATTAATTTATCAATAATTTTAGTTACAAATAAAACAAGTTTAAATATAAGTGATAATATGCTGGCAACGATTAGGAACGCTATTGCTTCATAAATAAGAATATTTATTACTGTTACACCTTCAAATACTCCCTTAATACTAAAGAAAGGTAATTTTTCATACATTAATACTGCTAATGGATTTTTTAAATAAAATGATAAAACTAGAATTAAAATAGTTCCAACCAACATTACTGTGCTTTTGATAAAACCTCTTTTAAATCCTAATAATAAACCATATATTAAAACCATAACTATGAAAAAATCTATAAAGTTCATCTAACTACCTCCTATTATTATTATAATATAAAATCTATGAAAAAAAAAGTAAAACATGATAGAATAAACATGAGGTGATGAAATGACTATTTCATATAAAACCAGTGAAAATATTAAAAAAGAAATAATAAAGTATTACGAAGATTTAAAAAGACCAAATACTCCTCAGTATGCTATTTTTCAGGCTGAAGAAGGCGGAACAATAATTACACTTTATAATTCTGGAAAAGTTGTCTTTCAAGGAATAAGTGCTGATATTGATGCAAATTTATGGTTTGACCTAGAAATGAGCAAAAACAAAAGAGATGTGAGAAAAGAACTTGAAAGAGAAAATGATAAAAAAGATAAAGATAATGAAATAGATTATAGTTATTATAATTTATCTGCTATTGGATCTGATGAAGTTGGTACAGGAGATTACTTTGGACCACTAGTTGTTACTGCTTCATTCGTTGATAAAAAACATCACATGAAATTAATTGATTTGGGTGTTAAAGATTCAAAAAAATTAACAGATGATAAAATAAGATCTATTGCTCCAGAAATAATTAAATTGATTCCTCACGTATCATATATTATGGATAATGTTCAATATAATAAAAATTCTAACTACAACATGAATCAGTTAAAAGCTATTCTACATAATAAAGTATTAGTTAGTTTAATAGAAAAAGATTCATATCCTTATGAAAAAATCATTATTGATCAATTTGTTTATCCCAAAAAATACTATGAATATTTAAGTTCAGCAAATAAAGTAGTTAAAGATATCTTGTTTTTAACAAAAGCCGAAGGAAAAAATTTAAGTGTTGCCGTTTCTTCAATTATTTCTAGATATATTTTTATTAACGAAATTGATAAACTTAGTAAGAAATACAATATTATTATTCCAAAAGGTGCTGGATTAGCTGTTGATGAAACCGCAAAAATAATCAAGACAATTGACGAA
The DNA here is from genome assembly GCA_964542795.1 of uncultured Muribaculaceae bacterium. GTDB lineage: Bacteria > Bacillota_I > Bacilli_A > RF39 > UBA660 > JAAZHN01. The sequence continues at coordinate 103 of CAZIUX010000028.1, read as the reverse complement.
ATAGCCTTTCAGACCAATCTTCTGGCATTAAACGCAGCAATTGAAGCTGCGCGTGCCGGCGAAGCCGGGAAAGGATTCGCCGTTGTGGCCGAGGAAGTAAGAA
>CAZIUX010000027.1:402-9539 GCA_964542795.1 uncultured Muribaculaceae bacterium | reverse complement strand
GTTGCCCAAGGATTCCATAATTCCCAACGTGCAGCTTTTTTAACATTATTAATATCTAGTTTACCTGAATTATAACTTGATACTACCAAACTTTTAGCTGTTTTAGCATCAAATATACCAAGCGCTGACACTAAAGAAACATCGGCAGTTTTCTTTTTTTCTTTATTATCTTCTACATTTTTTGTAACTAGTCCATACCCAATTTTAACAAGAGCGCTTGACATTGAATAAGGATCTTTTGTTGTTAATACCGCAAATTCATCAGCGAAGAACTCTCTAGTCCTTGAAAACCATAATATTACATACTGAGTTATTACATGTAATACAAAAGCTACAATTCCAATTATGGCTGTATATTTACTTTTTCCATCACCGTTATTATCGGAATTTACTGTAACCTCATAAATCCATCTTAATATTAATGGTACTATTTGAGCAACAGTCATGAAGAACATATCATAATGTACAGCGTGTCCAAGTTCATGAGCAACAACTGTTTTAACTTCTTCAGGTGTTAATAATTCAAATACTCCTCTAGTCAATACAACTCTAGCGTCATTTTTAGTTCTACCATATGTAAATGCATTCGGTGCTCCATCATTAATATAACCAATTTTTGGATACTTCATATTATTTTCTTTACAAACTTCATTAATAAAATTCACTAAGTATTCTGGCATAGTTGCCTTAAAATCTGTTTTGTACAAGAATTTCATAACTAAATCAGTGAAGAATGGTGCAACTAAGAATTGAATAATTAAAAATATTATTGATCCTAACAACAAATAATACCCCATATAGTCCCGCAATAGTGGACATTGATGTTACTAATAACTTGCTTTTCAAAATATCATACTCCTTTTTCTTAAATTAATTATATAATAGCTTTTATTAAATTTAAGAAAAATATATGTAAATAAAGTAAAGTTTGTTTATTTTTGAAAAGTGTGTTATAGTTCTCTAGCTAGAAACAGAGGAAAAAATGAAATTTAATGAATTAAAATTAGATAAGATTATCTTATCGGCTATAGATAAAGTTGGTTATAAAGAATTAACACCAATTCAAGAATTAGCAATACCAGAAATACTAAATAAGAAAGACATCATTGGACTTGCCCAAACAGGAACAGGTAAGACAGCGGCTTTTACCCTACCTATTATAGAAATGTTATTAAAGGATAAAAAAATTGATAAAAAATTAAGAGCATTGATAGTGTCTCCTACAAGAGAATTAGCAATTCAAATTAGAGATAATATTGTCCTTTACTCACAAGGAACAAGTCTCAAATGTGGGGTTGTCCTTGGAGGAGTTAATCAAAATTCTCAAAAAAGAGTATTACAAAATGGAGTTGATATTTTAGTTGCAACTCCCGGAAGACTTGTAGATTTAATTAACCAAAAAATAGCTAATATTAGTAATGTTGAATATTTGGTTTTAGATGAAGCTGATACAATGTTAGATATGGGATTTATTAAAGATATAAAATTTATTATTAGTAAAACTAAAGAAGAAAGACAAACTCTTTTATTCTCCGCTACTATTAATAATGAAGTAAAAGAATTAAGTAAACAATTTATGAAAGATCCAATAACAATCAAAACTAAGACTGATGAAGTAACGGCAACTAATATTGAACAAGAGTTATATTATGTTGATAGTACAAATAAAGTTAATTTATTATTAGAATTATTATCAACTAAAGATAAAAAAACTACTTTAATATTCACTAGAACCAAACATGGAGCTAATAAACTTGCTGAAAAATTAGCTGAATACGGCCTAAAAACAAGTGTAATTCACGGTAATAAAACTCAATCAAATCGCGTCAAAGCCCTAAGTGATTTTAAAACAGGTAAAACAATGATTATGATTGCAACTGACATTGCAGCTAGAGGAATTGACATTAATGATTTAGGATTAGTTATTAATTATGATTTGCCGGAAAAAGACGAAATATATATTCACAGAATCGGTAGAACTGCAAGAGCTGGAAAAGAAGGAAAAGCAATTACATTATGCACTAGTGCTGAAACTTACAATGTAAGAGGCATTGAAAAATTAATAAATCAAAAAATAAAAGTAATTGATCATAAATATCCAATGGTCTTAAAAGAAGTCAAACCAGCACAAAAACATCGCAATGATAATAAAAAGAAATATGGCGATAAAAAATCAATTAGTAATGGTTATTCAAGAAATAAATCAAATAATAAAAAATATTATAGAAAAAGTAATTAGTTACTTTTTTTTATTTATACAATTAACTAACCAATATTATTAACCCAATAATACTTAAAATAATACATATTGTTTTTTTAATTACAATTTCCTTTCTTAAGTCTTCTTGAAAATATTTTGGTAAAAATATAACTCCAATTATTCCTAATATAAAAACAAACATCCCTTGAAAACCATTTAAGACATTGGCTAGGGCTATCGGGATTGTTAAATTAGCATAATTAACTAATAAGTTTCCTGAGAGATTTATTGCTTCATTTAAAACATTAATTTTCAGATATCTTTTTCCATTATTTTTTATAGCCTGAATGAAATTCTCACGAAATGATTTAATACATAGAAAAATAATTCCTAATCCTAAAAAACCGATTTGTAACCAAAATGCGGATGCATAGTATGAACTATTGCGAATGGCTATATCAAATAAAATAAAATAAATAGAAAAACACAACGATGATAAAGACATTAAAATCAAGGCAGCAAATTTTTTCCCTTTGTTTTTTTCTTTATGATCAAGGGATATTATAACTGAGGATAGAATAATTATTAATGAACCAATAATTTGTCTAATAGTCAAATTTTCTTTAAAAAGAATTAGGGCTAAGATGTAACTAAAAACCGAGATTAATTGAAACATAACGACAACAATTGAAGCGTCATTATTTGTTAAGGCTTTAAAATATAGATAAGTAGCTAAAACATATATTAATGAACCAATAAAAACACTTAATAATGAAATAAAACTAATCGAAACAGAAAAATTACCAAGGATCAACCATAATGGGGAAAAAACAATTCCCGCTATAAATGTCGAAAATATTAGTAATGTTTTTATATTGTTCGTGTTTTTATCAATTCCATTAATTAAAAATTTGTCAATATGATTTGTGACACCCCAAAGTAACGATGCTAAAACAGTTAAGATTATTGCTGATGTTATAAAAATCAACTCCACGTAAATTGTATCACAATAAATTATCAATTAAAACAGGAGTATAAATAATTTCTATTCAATAATTAATTTATGCTATAATCAAACTATGAAAGGAAGAGTTATGAAAAAAAGAATAAAATATCTTTTAATTTTACTAATTATCCCTTTGCTTACTTTTACTGGTTGTGGCGTAGATAAAGAAGACACACATTACAAGCCTTCTGAATTCAAACACAACGTTTCTATTAATGGGGCCAAAGAAAAAATTCGCGAGGTTGAAGATTCAATTACAAATTTAGGATATGATTCTAAAGCAGACGATGTATATAATACATATAAAGATTCAATTAATATATTGAATGAGCAGTTAACAAATTTAGAAAACACAAAAAAATTATTAAGTGAAGACAAAGACTTATCTAAAGCGGAAACTAGAAGTTGGAATAATTCTTATAATGCAACTATTGAAAATGTCAAATCTGCAATTAAAAACGTCGAAAAAAAACAAAGTGAATTTTTAAAATAAGCAAAAAAACTTTATCAAATTGAATTGATAAAGTTTTTTGTTGATTAATTTTTAAATATATTAATTTTTTCAAATTTGCTTTTATATGTTTCAATAAACTCATGAGATATCGTTATTTTTCCATCCTTATCAATTTTATCTTCATCTAAAATAGCAATTGGTGAACATCCAATTGCTTTAGTTAATCCAATCTCATCAACATGAAACTTATTTCCACAAGTTTGACATATAAAATGATCATTTTCCTGAACAAAGAAGGAATTCTCTGCCGGATTACAAGCATTACAAGTATTAATTAATGTTCTTATTTTATTATCTGTGCCTTTAACCACAAAGAGTTGAATTGTATTTTCATCTATTTCATAATTAAAATATGTTGCATAACCATCAATATCTTGAGAATTGATAACAACATTTTCTCCATTTTTAACTTTTATTATTTCATGTTTTTTATTTCCGCCATTTAATATAATTAATAGTAATATTGGTATTACAAGTAATATTAACAAATATTTTTTCTTCATTTTTCATCCTCCTAATCTACTTCACTTATATTATCGACAACAACTATACTATTTTTTAACATTTGCATCCAACAAGTGTAGACAAATGTTCCGGTTTTTGTTGGAGTAAACTCAATTATATTTTCTCCGATTGTTAATTTTTTATTTATATTATATTCATTTATTAAAACAGCATTATTACATCCAGATAAATTATTAGCATTAGCATTTATAATCATTTTTACAGGAATACCTTTTTGAATAACTATGTCTTTATAACCATTATAAGAAAGGTCAAATTCGATTACTTGATAGCCATCAACAACTTCACTTTTTAAATAATTATCATAATTTTCTTTGAAGGCATTTGAAATATCAATTCCAAGCCCTAGGAGTCCCCTATTTAACATAACTAAACTCAAGATTAAAATTAATACGGTTGATATCTTGTTGAAAATTATTTTTTGCTTTGTTTTTAATAAATTTGCAACTATACCAACAAATAACATTAAAGGGATAGTACCTAGTGAAAAGAAAAACATTGATAAAGCACCATAAACTAATGACCCAGTAGATAATGCATATACTTGCATTGCTTGAAGAGGTCCACATGGCATTAAGCCATTTAATAAACCAATTACATATGATCCTTTGGTATCAAGTTTTCTTAAGAATTTTGGCATCTTATAATTTAGAGAAAATCTTAACAACCCCATCATGTTAAGTGCCATTAGGAACATGATTGAAGCTGCAAATAAAACTATTATTGCTTGGATCGAAGCATTAATCTTTATTGCTCCACCAATCAAACCAACAAAACCACCAATTACGGTATATGACGTTAATCTTCCTAAATTATATAATATCGGTCTTTTATAATTTACTCCAGTTGATTTACTAGCAAGTAAATTAATTGCTCCACACATAGACACGCAATGAATACTGGTAAATAAACCCGTTAAAAATAATGCTAAATAAGTCATTTTGCTGTTAATTACTGGAATCATATTAAAAATATTAAAACCAAATAATTTATTGAGAATCGTTGATAATGAAATTAAAACGAAAACAATAAAAATAAATTGCATAAATGACATTGATTTTCTTAATTTTTTTTTATCAGTAGAAAACATTTTAATATTAGTTTCATATCCCAAATTTAATATTTCAGATATAATTCCCTCTTTATTCAGTTTTCCATTATATTTTATTTCTGCTATGTCCCCTTCAAAAGTAACACTACTAAAATTAGAAAATGAAGTTGTTAATTTGTTATTAATTTTATTTTTACAATTATCACAAGTCATTCCATCTATTTTAATATAAATTATTCTCATTTATCCTCCATTTTATTTATTTATTTACTAACTTTAATTTTTTTAATCTCAATGCATTAGTTAAGACAGATACAGAACTTAGACTCATGGCAAGTGCCGCAAACATCGGATTTAATAATGGACCGCCGAAGATATGTAAAAGTCCAGCTGCAATTGGAATACCAATAATATTATATGCAAATGCCCAGAAAAGATTTTGTTTAATATTTTTTACAGTTTTTTTACTTAATTCAATTGCATTTACAACGCTTAATAAATCATTTTTCATTAATATTATATCTGCTGATTCAATTGCAACATCAGTTCCTGAGCCTATCGCGATTCCGACATCAGACAGAGAAAGCGCGGGAGCGTCATTTATGCCATCTCCTACCATTGCAACTATTTTATTTTCAGTTTTTATTTTTTTGACTGCATTTGCTTTTTCGGTTGGTAATACATCTGATAAGATTTCTTTTATACCTACTTGTTTAGCTATATATTCTGCTGTCATTTTATTATCGCCTGTAATCATAACTATTTCAAGATCTAATTTTTTTAATTTTTCGATTGCTTCACGACTATTATCTTTTATCATATCAGCAACCGCTACTATCCCAACCAATTCTTGATTAAGTGAAACATAAACTGGAGTTTTTCCCTCTTTTGAAAGTTTACCAATTATTGGCAAGTATTCTTCAACATTTACTTTATGCTCTTTTATTAGTCTTGAATTGCCAACTAGTATATCAATATTCTCTATTTTAGCACTTATTCCTTGACCAGGTATAATAAGAAAATTATCTGGTTTAATTAATTTTATCTTTCTTTCTTCAGCCTCACAAACTATCGCATCTCCAATTGGATGTTCTGATAATTTTTCAACTGAAGCACAATAAGTAAGGATTTTTTCTATAGATAAATTAGATACAGGAATTATGTCTGTCACCGAAGGCTTACCTTTAGTAATTGTTCCCGTTTTATCAAATATAATTGTACTAACTTTATGCATTTTTTCCAGTGATTCACCATTTTTTATTAAGATACCATTTTCTGCTCCTTTACCTGTTCCAACCATAATGGCAGTTGGAGTTGCAAGCCCAAGAGCACACGGACAAGCAATAACTAAAACCGAGATAAATATTACTAAAGAAAACTCAAAATCTTTAGTAAATATAAACCAAATAATTGATGATATTATTGCAATGATACATACTGTTGGTACAAATACACGAGATATTTCGTCCGCTATTTTGGCTATTGGTGCTTTAGATCCTTGTGCCTCTTCTACCACCTTAATAATTTGAGCTAAGGCCGTTTCACTACCAATCTTTTTTGCTTCAATAACAATCGATCCATTCAAATTAATTGTTGCCGCATATACTATGTCACTTACTTTTTTATCAACAGGCATACTCTCTCCAGTTAACATTGATTCATCAATAGTTGAATAACCGCTTATTACTACTCCATCAACAGGTATTTTACCTCCTGGTTTTATTATTAAATTGTCTCCTACTTTTACATCACTAATCTTGATTTCTTTTTCGATTCCATCTTTTATAATGGTTGCAGTTTTTGGTGCAAGTCCAATTAGTTTTTTAATAGCTTCACTAGTTTTTCCTTTAGTGATACTTTCCATGGTTTTTCCAAGTAACACCAAAGCAATAATCATTCCAGCTGTTTCATAGTATAATGCCCCATGATCTTTGTTTCCCATAATAATTAAATAAGTATTATATAAACTATAAATAATTGCTGCTGAAGTTCCGACTGCAATTAAAGAATCCATATTAGCACTTCTTTTAAACATCGCTTTAAATCCTACAGTATAAAACTTATAACCAACTATTAAAATTGGTATAACAAGTACAAGTTGAGTGAGTGAATTAATAAGTGGGTATTCTTTATGATTTAAAAAATATGGCATTGGAAACTTAATAAATTTAATCATTGGAGCCATTGCAATATAAAAAAGTGGTATTGCAAAAATAAGAGCTATAATTAATTTAGTCTTTAAGGTTTTAATTTCTTTTTCTTTTCTTAATTTATGTTTATCTATTAATTCATCGTCTTTTATAATCGGAGTATAACCTAAGCCAGTTATTTTGTCATTAATTACATTAATGTTAATTTTTTCATCAAATTCTATAAAAAGTTTTTCAGTAGCAAAATTTACATTAGCTTTATTTACTCCTCTTAATAAACGAATATTTTTCTCTATGTTTTGGGCACATGCAGTACATGACATCCCAGATATAATAATTTCTTTTTTGTTCATTACATTTCCTTCCATAATAGTCAGATTGACTATTTAAATAGTTTCAGATATAATTTTAACATCAAGTATCAATAAATAAAATACATACAAAAAAGTAATATACTACCTAAAAAGATACTATGGAGGAAATATGAAAAAAGACTCTTGTATAATAACTTGTCCCGTTGATGCAACTTTAAATTTAATTGGAGGAAAGTATAAGTCTCTAATTCTTTGGCATTTAACAGACGGGACACTTAGATTTGGAGAATTAAGAAAAATTATACCCCAAGCCACATCAAAAATGCTAACACAGCAGTTAAGAGAATTAGAAAATGATAACTTAATAATTAGAACTGTTTATCCAGTAGTACCCCCAAAAGTAGAATATAAATTATCCGATTTCGGTGAAAGTATTAAACCAATTCTTGATGTTATGTATAAGTGGGGATTGAATTATTTTGAGAAAAATGGTACAAAGCCAAGTTGTACAATGAACAATAAAAAAACTAGAAAGTTTTAAAATCTTTCTAGTTTTTTATAGTTATAGATGACTAATAAATTCAATTAATTTACTTATTGCAATTATAGCCCATAACACAACACCTATAGCAGATCCCTTAACTAAATAATTAGCTTGCCATGTTTTTGTGTTATCATCCTTAACTAAGAAATATAAAGCAAATCCAGCCACAAAATTAATTACTCCTACTAAGCCAAAAATTATTTTTTGAATCAATGGTTTGTTATCATATAAATCAACATTGTTCTTTAATATATCTTTTTTATAGCCTTCAAATTCTTTTTTAACATTTTCTTCTAAATTTACTTCTTTACTTTTTTCCATGTTTATCTCCATTCTATTTATAATATTATTATATATTATTTTAGGAAAATAATATACATTAGTGAGCATTTATATATAATAATTTTTATTTGCACATAATAGATTATTCATGATAATATTATTATATTGGAGGATAAGATATGAATTTTAAAGAAAAGGTTGTAATTATTACCGGAGCTGGCGGCGGAATCGGAAGAGCTTCAGCAGTTAAATTTGCTAAATATGGTGCTAAACTTGTTTTAGTGGATATTAATGAAGCTGATTTAAGAACTACCGCTAAAGAATTAGGTGTTGAACAACAAAATTTTTTAATGCTTTTAGCTGACGTATCTAAAGAAGAACAAGTTAAGGCATATGTTGATAATGCAGTAACAAAATTTGGTAAAGTTGATGTTTTTGTTAATAATGCAGGTGTTGAGGGGAAAGTTGCAAGTATTGTTGAAACTAATTCAGATGACTTAGACTTTGTTTTGAACGTCAATGTTAAGGGTGTTTATTATGGTTTAAAACAC
>CAZIUX010000027.1:0-392 GCA_964542795.1 uncultured Muribaculaceae bacterium | reverse complement strand
TATAATCAATACTGCTTCAGTAGCAGCATTCATGGGTTCACCTGGTTTAGCACCTTATGTTGCTAGTAAACATGCTGTGTTGGGTTTAACAAAAAATGCTTCACTTGAAGCTGCTCCATTTAATATTAGAGTTAACGCGATATGTCCGGGACCTGTTGATAACAGAATGATGAGATCAATTGAAGAAGGCGCCGCACCTGGAAATGGTGAAGCGGTTAAAAAAGGCTTTGAAGGTACTATTCCACTTGGAAGATACGCTACAAATGAAGAATGTGCTGATCTTATTTGTTTCTTAGCATCAGATGATGCAAAATATATAACAGGTCAAGCTATTCGAGTTGACGGCGGTATGGGAGCAAAATAAAAAAATGCTTTAAAAGAAGTAGAAAAAT
>CAZIUX010000026.1:0-9671 GCA_964542795.1 uncultured Muribaculaceae bacterium | reverse complement strand
TTTTAGAAAGGCTTATTTAAGTCTTTTTTTATGATACAAATAAATTAATTAACTATTAAATTATTATATGCTATAATTTATTTATAATATGCGAATATTATGTATATGGAGGAATTGATATAATGAAAAATGAAAATGTAGAAAATATGAAAGATGAATTTCCTAAAGAAAAAAACAATCAAGTTATATTGATTATATCGATAGTAGCACTTATTTTAATTGTTGCTGTAATAGTTTATTTGTTGGTAATAAAAAGTAATAATAAGGACTATCAAAGTAGTGAACAAGTTAGTAGTTCTAAAATTGATATTTCTTCAAGTTCAATAAGTAACGAAAAAATATATATTTATAAAATTAGTGAACACGAAAATGCATATGGTTCAAAAACCCGTGACAGTCGAGATGAAGAATTCTTAATTAATACATATAACTGTATAAATGATAGATGTGAATATATTAACTCTGATAATGATTATGTCCTTATAAACGATGGTGGATTGCTCGCATATCAATACATTGAAGATAAAACAATTAAAATTAATTATTCAGTTCCAAGTGAAGAAGTGGAAGATTTTATCGCGGTTGATGATAATATCGGAATAATAATGTTAAATGATAATAAAACTGAATATTATTCTGTAACAAAAAATAAAGTTACTATAAGTCATAACATAACTAAAGAAAATACTGCTCAAATATGGTATTGGCACAATGAAAACTTAATAACGTTTTATAATTATAAAAATTCTATTACTGTAGAATATAGAACATATACCGTGAATGGAGATACATTTGAACCGGGAATTAAAAACTTACAAAGACTTGGAAATTCTAATTATTATGCCTATAATTTCGGATCTCCAGACAATGAAAAACTTTTATTTGATAAAGAAGGACATGCTTTATTTAATAATAGGATTGTAAATGACACTCTTGTTCTTGATAATGGAGAGATAGTTTTTGCTGATTTGAATCATGATGCATTTTTAATTTATGATTCAAACTATAATCTTGTTAAGAAGAGTAATAAGTATTTAAGAATATATAAACTTATTGAAGAAAATTATCTATTAGTTCAAGATCAGGAAAAAAACATTAAGATAATTGATGAAAAAGAAAATATAATTATTGATTAATTCAAGGCTTATAATGAAGATGAAAATTTAGATATAGAGGTTTATGAAATAAAAAGTCAAAAATATCTGGATGTGTATGTTTCCATACCTAATGAAAATTCTGATATAAATACTCGTATTTTTAAAAAGTATTCTTATAATTTTAATACTAAAGAGCTTACTGTAAGTGAAGAATATCCTCAACGCGCTGATAAACCAATTTTGTATCTTTATCCTAAAAAAGAAACAAAAGTAAATGTTACTTTAAGAAATAATAATAATATATTGACTAGTTATCCAAAATATAAAAATGGGTGGGAAGTAACTGCATATCCTTCTGGTGAATTAAAAGATGCATTTGGTAAATCATACTATGCTTTATATTGGGATGAAAAATATGCATATAAAACCGACTTTAAAGAAGGATTCTATGTAAGTGATAAAAATGCAATTGAATTTCTAGAAGAAAAATTAAAATTAATTGGATTAAATTATAAAGAAGCAAATGAATTTATAATGTATTGGTTACCAGTATTAGAAAACAACAAACATAGTTTAGTATATTTTGAATTAACCGAAGAAAGACAAAAAAATAATGAACTTATTATTCATCCAAAACCCGATTCATTATTAAGAGTATTAATTCATATTAAAAAAGTAGATCAAAAAAAGACTATTCAACCTCAAAAAATATATTCATTTATAAGAAAAGGATTCACCGCAGTTGAGTGGGGAGGTGTCATTTACTAAAAATAATTTTATTTACATTTTAGATTAATAAATATAAAATTTAATTAAGGAGTGAGAAAATGATTAGAAAAGTTTCATTAATTATATTACTTTTATTATTAATTACTGGGTGTGGGAATAGTCAAAAACAAACTGATATAAAAGAAGACGAATCTAAAAAATATGATAAGCTAGTTATTAAAACTGAGTTAACTAATGAAGAGTCTAAGGATGAATCATACTTAGTTTTCTTAATGCCCGTTGGAGCAAGAAAAACTAATCCTGGCGATGCAAATCAAGGAGGATATTATGGTCCTTTTGAAACTGATACAAATGGAGAAGTGGAAATTGACTTAAAATATAACCGTGACTTAGCTTATTATGTTGAAAGTGAAGATAATAAAAAGCCAAATTATTTAGAAGTATTTATTACTACTAAAGAAGACAAATACATAAGAAATCCTCTTAATAAGAAGACGGAAATTAAGTTTATAAAAGATACATCTGCTGAATATCCAGAAGTTCCTTATTTTTCATCTGTAGAAGAAATCAAAATTCCTTTTACGGATAAATACCCTGATGGAGTATTATCATTAACCTTCCAAGATGCGAGCTTTGTAATTAAATTTGCTTTTGAAGATAATTTTAAACCGACAAATTCCTATGAAACAATGATATTTTGGAATGATCCTGCCATGCCAGATGGGATAGGAATAGTAAATGTCGGAAGAATAAATCGTGAATTTCAATATTGGGACACACCTTTTTTTAAAAATGATAATTTAGAAAGTAAAACAGGAACGATTATTGTTAGAGATTTCAATACCTCTTCAAGAATAAACTATTTAGAATATCCTAAAGTAGTATCATTTGATAAAGATGGTAAATGTATTGAAGGAGATATCATAACAATTACAATTCCAAAACCATAATAATTGACAATTGAAAAGACATTTATTGTCTTTTTGTTTGGTTTTTTAATTAAAATAATATATAATAAAATAGGTGAACATATGAACAAAATGAATGCATACTTGCCAATGTTGTTTTTCTTTTTATTATCGTTAGGGATTGGTTTTACCTATTCTTATTATGCGCCTAAAATAGTTGGTACTGATGAGGCATAAGGAGTAATAGATGATTATCGATAATTTAATTAATTATGATGGGGAAAGCCTAAAAAACTATATCATTAATCAAAGTGATAAGAACAAGCGAAAAGAAATCTTACAGGATATCCGTATTAGAGATTTGTTTTTAAGTGATCCTGCTTATCATTATCCTTTTGTTTGGCTTGTTCAAGAGCTAGATGAAGATTCTATATTATCGTTACTTGATAAAGATTTTTTAATACAATTATTATCTAGTGAAGTAAGAGTTGATGATAAATTTAATGCCATAATGACATGTGGAAATATTAAAGTAAATGATTTTTTAAAAAATGAATTATTTTTTGAATATATTATTAATTGTCAAACAAATCATATTTATTTAGCTAATTTAAATGCTAGTTTTGCTAAGTTATTTATTCTGTATATATTAGCTAAACATCCTGATAAAATTAATTTTATGGCTAAATTTAAAGATAATGTTCAATCAGAAATATTAGATGAAAAATTTATTTTAGATATCTTATCAAGAGGAATTAATTATTCTTTTATTGCATCATTATCAAAAAGTGCTTTAGATAAGTTATGTCAAGATCCAGTATTTACTAGTATTATTCCAAGATTAAACATTTATGAAATAAATGAAATTATATCTACTACATCTTTACCTATGTCACTGCAAGATAATTCATTAATTGTTAATAAATATTTAGAAATAGAAGATGTAAATAATTATCGTTTTATGGTAAATAGATTACTAAAAAATAATAATGAATTATATGATAATATTACAAAAAAAAGAAATTTAATGACGGATAATTATATTAATTCGATTGGTGAGAATTCTTTAATCTTGACAAAAATACCCGAAGATAAAACGATGAACTTCCGTACAGCTATAATGAATGCCAAATTGACTGACAATGATATTTTGATAAATAAAAGTAAAAACCATATTATGGAATTAATTATTGATCGTTATTTTGAAGAAATTGCTTATAATTTTTATGTTAATTTATCAGAAATGATTAATTATTTACATGAATTTAATCAAGATTTAATTAGTCCTGAAAACTATAAATTATATATGCAATTATATAATTATAAAGAATATTCATTAATGGATTTAGTTTTATTATATAAAAGTATGAATAATGGAAAAAATTATATTGAAAGTTTCTATGATGATTATAGATTAGCAAAGAATACTGCTTATCAAGAAATAAATACTAAAAGTATTAAATCAGATATTATTAATAATAATCCTTCATATATTTATGAAGGAGTGAAAGTACTAGAACTTAAAGGGGAACAATTTTACGCAGTTGCACATAGTTCTAACGCAATGAATTTTAGTGATAGGTATAAGACAACTTCTTTAAGTGTAATTGGCGATAAATATATTGGTTTATTTAGAGATTTTGAAAGTGCTTTAACTTTGGGTTTTGATGAAATTCCAATTGATCAAATCGTTCATGTTTATCATTCGGATTCTTTTACTTCTAAAGAGTATAGCACGAAGAGAATAAATGAAATAAGGACTCTAGATAGCTTAATTACGAATACTCGTGGATATAATGAAATATTAATGAAGCAAAAATCATCTGGTAATGAAGGGGATTTCTCTTTAGATAGAAAATATATTTTTCCTAATTATATTATTTCAGTAAACAATATTAAAGAAGAAGACCTTGAGTTTGCAAAGCAATATAGTTTACCAATTCTTTTATTTCATGAAAAAGATTATCCATATAAAAGTACTTCGATTGATCATAGTGACAATGATTATGCTGAAGAAAGAAATAATCGAAAACTTAATTAATTTTTGTGATAAAATAGTAATAGGTGATTAAGATGATTAATACCCAAATAAAAATATATAGTACGTATAATTTGGTTTTAAGACTTTTAGAAGACTATTCTGAAGATTATAAACTAATTGAAAAATGGTATAAGGAAGAATCTATTTATAGTCAATATGAAAAAAGAATTTTATCATTAGAAGAAATCGAAAAAAAATATGCGCCTAGAACTAAGCCAAAATCCGAAAGTTCAGTTTTTGTTATTGAAGCTAATAAAGTACCCATTGGGATAATTGATTATCAATTGATTAACGATAAAAAAATTAGTAAATTAAATATTGAAGATAATACTTATGAAATAAATATTTTTATTGGTGAGCTTAATTATCGAAATCGCAGAATTGCTTACAGAAGTATTAATTCTATGATAACTTATTTATTAAAAAATAAAACAACAAATTCGATTATTGCTTGTCCTTTAAAAGAAAACCTTAGAGGAATCAAGTGTTTTAGAAAATGTGGTTTTGATATTATAAATGAATATAAAGAAAATAATAATATATACATTTTAATGTTAAAAAAATTAGAATAGTAATATTCTATTTTTTATTTAATATTTGCGACATCAATGTTGGAATAAAACTTAGTTATAATATTTTTATTATTTTCATATACTGTCTTGTAATTACTTAGATCTGTTGAGGTAATTTTTGAGAATGGTATAATTCTAAAATCTCTAATTTGAGAATTGTATTTTGTATAAATTAATTCAGCTTTTAGATTACTTACTTTTATCATTGATGAGCTATCTTCATTTACTGTTTTTGTTATATCATAGCCAAGCAAGAGACCGGTTAATTTATTATCGCCTTTTTGGGCAGAAAAATAGTTTCCTAAGGAATAGATTACTAAAGTATCATTAATAAATTCGATTGGTTGTAAAACATGTGGATGATGACCAATAATTATATTTACACCTAATTCTGATAATAAGTTTGCAACTCTAATTTGCTCTTGACTAGGACTCTGACTATATTCAACGCCCCAGTGCATAGAAACAATTAATAAATCAACTTTATCTTTTACTCTGCTAATATCTGCTGTTACTTTCTCATCAGAATAAATATTTGTTAAATATTCTTTGCCACTAGGTGGGATAAGTCCATTTGTAACAGTAGTATAGGATAGCATAGTATATTTAATTCCATTTTTTTCTTTTATTCTTATTTCATTTCTATCATCTAAACTAGAATATGAACCGGCTGTTAAGACATCTTTATTCTTCCAATATTCAGTTGAATATAAGACACCTTTTTCATTTTTATCCATCGTATGGTTATTAGCAAGGGCAACAACATTAAACCCCATACTTATCATACAATCTCCAATTGCATCTGGAGAATTGAATCTTGGATATGACGAATAACCAAGATTTGCACCACCTATAATTGATTCTTGATTGTAAAATGCTAAATCATAATTATTTATATATGGTTTAATTTCAGTCATTTGTTTACAAAAATCGTATGTTCCGTCATTAGTTAAAGCATCTTTATAAACTGCTCCATGAATTAATGCGTCTCCCGTTGTTATCATACTGAGTTTATATTCTTTTGGAAATATTTCTTTAGGTGGAATTATTGTTGAACTGGAAGACTCTTTGTCTTTTTTTACACTTTCTTTTTTACTATTATTGTTATTTTTTAAATAATTTTGATATGAACTATTTATTAATAAACCAGTAAAAATGGCCGTTAAAAAAAACATAATTAATTTAAAAGTTTTCTTTAGTTTTCTTTTTTTCTTTTTCATTAGTATCACCATAACTTATTTTATAATGAATTTATGTTTTGTGCAAATTATAGTTTATATTGTGATATAATATCATATGTTTGCGAGGTTGAAATTATGATAAAACTTATGAAATATTTTAAAAAGAAAGAATGGTTTCTATTTCTAGTAATCTTAGTATTAGTTATATTCCAAGTCTGGTTAGATTTAAAATTACCAGATTATGTTAGGGATATCACCATATTAATTCAAACAGGTAAAAGTAGTTTGAAAGATGTTTTAATCAATGGTGGCTATATGATGTTATGTGCACTTGGTAGCTTAACTGCTGCGATAGCAAATGGATACATCATTTCTTTAATTTCATCAAATTATTCAAAAATTATTCGAAAAATGTTATTTACTAAAGTAAGTGAACTTTCAATGAGTGAAATTAAATATTTTTCAACCAGTAGTTTAATTACAAGAACAACTAATGATGTTAATCAAGTAGAAATGTTAGTCGCGATGGGAGCACAATTGTTATTTAAAGCTCCAATTACTGCTATCTGGGCTATTTCTAAAATCTTAAATAAAAGTTGGCAATGGAGTGCCCTTACTGGAGTAGCTTTGGCAATATTATTAAGTGTTATTGGAATAATATTTTATTTTGTCTTTCCTAAGTTTAAGATAATCCAAAAATTAATAGATAAGTTAAATAGTGTTACAAGAGAAAACTTATCAGGAATTAGAGTAGTAAGAGCATTCAATGCAGATAAATTTGAAGAACATAAATTTAATGAAGTAAACAATGATTTAACAAAAGAACAATTGTTTACTCAAAAGAAATTTGCAATTATGCAACCAACAATGATGTTTTCTATGAATACATTAACATTAAGTATCTTTTTTGTTGGAGCATTCTTAATTGACCAAGCTAATTTATTAGATAAAATAGCTATATTTGGTAATATGGTTGTTTTTAGTTCTTATTCTATTCAAGTAATCATGTCATTTATTATGTTAGCAATGATCTTTATGATGTTTCCTAGAGCTCAAGTATCAGCTAAAAGAATTAATGAGGTATTAGATACCAAGGTAAGTATCATTCCCGGCAATTATAAGGGTAAAACTAAATTAAGTGGGGTAGTTGAATTTAGAAATGTTTCTTTTAAATATCCTGATGCGGATGAGTATTTATTAAAAAACATTAATTTTACTATAAACCCTGGCGAAACAGTTGCATTTATAGGTTCAACTGGATCAGGAAAATCGACATTAATTAATTTAGTTCCAAGGTTTTATGATGCGACTGAGGGGGAAGTATTAATTGATGGAATTAATGTAAAAAAATATGATCAAAAAACATTAAATGATAAAATTGGTTATGTATCTCAAAAAGCAGTTATATTTAATGGACCAATTGATTTAAATGTTTCATATGGTAAAAACTTAAGTGATAAGATAATTAAAGAGGCACTTAAAGTAGCACAAGCAAGTGGTTTTGTTAATAAGATGCCTAAAAAAGAAAAAGAAATTATTGCTAGTGGTGGAACAAATATTTCTGGCGGACAAAAGCAAAGAATATCTATTGCTAGAGCAATAGCGAAGAACCCGGAAATTTATATCTTTGACGATAGTTTTTCAGCACTTGATTATCGTACTGATTTAAAATTAAGAACAGAGTTAAGACGTCATGTAAAAAATGCAACAACATTAATTGTTGCTCAAAGAATTGGAACAGTTATTCATGCTGATAAAATTATTGTTTTAGATAACGGTATTATATGTGGAATTGGTAATCATCAAGAACTACTAGAATCATGCTCTGTATATAAAGAGATTGCTTATTCTCAATTGTCAAAGGAGGAATTAGAAAATGTTTAAATCTGTAAATCCTCAAGTAAAGGAAAATAAAGTTAAAGATTTTAAAGGATCTATAAAAAGGTTGGCTAAAGAAATTAAAAAGTATAAGAAGTCAATTATAATCGCGATAATTTTATCGATTTTTAGTTCAATAATTGCCATATTATCTCCCAATAGATTATCTTCATTAACAGATGAAATAACTAAAGGCTTAATGATTAATGAGAAAAAAATAAGTGAATTATCTAAAATTATTACTGATAATTATAAAAACAATACTTTTCAAGATATTTATTTCGGTGGAGAAGTTATCTCAATCACTGATCAAAAAGAATTCATTAATATTATGAGTGAGATAAAAGAACAAAATGATAGAGAAGTAATGGTTGAAACCTTAAGTAAATTACCAGATAATATTTATAATGTTATTAAACCAAAAATGAATATAGATCTTATTACAAGAATGACAGTTATTTTAGTAATATTATATTTAGCAAGTAATTTATTTACATATATTCAATCAATAATTATGATGAATACTGGTAATAGATTTGCGAAAGAGCTAAGGAAAAGTATATCTCTTAAAATAAATAAATTGCCCCTTAGTTATTTTGATGATAATCAAACTGGGGATGTTTTATCAAGAGTAACAAATGATGTCGATAATATAGCCCAAGCAACTAACCAATCGGCAACAACTCTAATATCAAGTATAATTCTAATTTTCGGCTCAATTATTATGATGTTTTATACAAATTGGATTTTAGCTATCTCAGCCATTCTTTCTAGTATTATTGGTTTTGTATTTATGATGATTGCTTTATCAAAGTCTCAAAAATATTTTATAGATAAACAAGAATCACTAGGTAATTTAAATGGCCATATCGAAGAAATATATTCAAGTTTAAATGTTGTAAAAGTATATAATGGTCAACAAGAAGCTTTAAAGAAGTTTAATAAATATAATGATAAAGTATGTGACAACAATAAAAAAAGTCAATTCGTATCTGGATTAATGATGCCAATGATGATGTTTGTTGGTAATTTAGGATTTGTAGTTGTTTGTATTGTCGGAGCCCTTTTAGTTGTTGATAATAAAATATCTTACGGAGTTATAATTGCTTTCATCATGTATGTTAGATTATTCACTAATCCAATGTCACAAATTGCTCAAGGATTAACTTCATTACAAACAGTCGCGGCATCTTCTGAACGAGTATTTGAATTTTTAGATGAAAAGGAAATGAACTCTCAAGAATCAATAACTGGATTTTTAGATA
>CAZIUX010000025.1:0-9932 GCA_964542795.1 uncultured Muribaculaceae bacterium | reverse complement strand
GGTTGAAATTTCAATTTAAGAAAATCAGATTAATAATCTGATTTTTATTGTACTACCCATGGATCATCAGCTGTACCAGAGCCAGTTACGTATGTATTTGGTTTCAGTTCTACTACCGGTCTTACCCGATAACTATTAGCAACAAATGCATCTACAATTTTACCAGTATTACTAACAATGTACGTTTTTACCCCGCCTCCATAGCCAATACTATATCCCCTTTCACTATAGTTTGGAGATAATGTCCAAAACTGATAATTATTATTTAAATAAAAGGAAGAATCCGCCGTTGTTAAGCCACCAGCATATATTACTTCGTCAACTATTATTGTTCCAATTCTAACAAAATATTTTCCGCCATAATTTCGATCTGCTGCTGGACAAATATAACTTGGACTTGCATTATTTATTCTGGTTTTTGCGCTAAAAGTATCGACATATTGTCCATAGCCAGAGGCAATATAACCCGTGGTATCATTGCAAAACTCAGCTGTTTGTTTGATATAATTACTATAATCATCTAAATACAAATCGTACCAATTTTCCAAATTGTTCATAATAACGGATGCCGTCCCAAAACCATTTGTGCGTGCTAAATCATTATCATTGTATGAATATCCAGCATAAAACGAATCAGGACTTGTTTGAGAATTAAAAACTGAAGACAAATCTGTGTCATTGGTTATTATTCTTGCACTTCCATCCGCAGAAAGTCTTACCACTCTCCATAACATATTTGCAAAACTCACATAATTATTAACTTCACCTCTAAAATACCTAATATCTCCGTTTTGATTGTTTTTAAAATTAGAATATAGCCCATTCCCATTCGTTGTGCTTGATATTGCTCCGAAATTAATTCCGTCAACTGCTTCAACATTATCTGATGTTACTGAATCACTTACTGCCTGATATTTATCTTCGATTGCCTGTGACAATGTAAGATAATCAGTAGCATAATCTACAATTACGCTGGAATAAAAATAATTTCCAATGTTATTTATTATATTAATATTTAAAATATAGTAATTTGTTGCATTACTCTGTATTACTTCATACAATTCATTTGTTAGTAATCTTTCTTCTCTAGTTAATGGAAGAGTTGAATAATCTGTTCTTCCAATATTAACACAAGATTCTCCTAATGTATTAGAACTCGATTCGTAATCAGCCATATTGCACTTGTATAGTGAAAACGAAGAATCAAGATTATTAATATTTGTGACTACTCCATCCCATCTAATTATAATGTTTTGACTTTCACTAGCACTATTAAATGTTTTAAATTTAAGTTGATAAGAATAATTGTTATTATCAATTATTTGCGATTTAATTAATGCATTATCATTTCCATAGGTAGTTGTTAAAACATTTGTAAAATCACCGTTCGATTTTGTTTCAACCCGAATTACTTCCTGTAAAAAATTTTCTATGTCATCTTTGACAAAATATGCATACGAAAAAGAAACTAATATTGCTATTACAAAGAATGAAAACAAAATAATAAATATCTTTTTTGTATATTTCATATTAACCTACTTTGAATAAATCATATCACAATATTCTTTCTACGACAAGGATAAGCAATTATAAAAAAAGTCCCAATTTCTTGGAACTAAAATAATCAATCAACATCATTTCTGCTTAATATGAATGCAGGTGTCTTTTTAATTGTTTTCATAACTGGTATTAAGCCAACAATTATATTAAATAAATAAATAAATACAATACCTAGCACAAATACTTCGTAATTTAGTAAGAACATTCCTTTTAAATATCTAATTGTTGATATTTCATTTAATATATAATACATAAATATATATCCTAGTACACTCGCAGTTGATGTAATAGCAAGTATTTCTCCTAAAAACATTTTGTATATATCTCTCTTTTTAACACCAATAGCGCGCAATATTCCTACTTCTTTAATTCTTGATAAGAACGAAGCACGTACTATTAAATATATTTCAATTAAAGAAATTAATAGTATTATTCCAGCAACAATTAAAGTAATAGTAAGTCCTTCTTTGCGATTATCTATAAACTCTTGCTTTGCCTTATCGTAACTAGAAATAATATTAACATTTTTATTTCTAAAGTCTTCCAATGCTTTTTCTTTGTCCTTAGGATAAACAATTATATTTTGTTTGTTTGTAATATTATAATAATTCATTGTATTCTGATTAACTAAATAATAATTACTATCTGTTGAATCACTATAATAACCAACAATTTTTAACTTGACATTATTTATTTTATAATCAGCTTTTTTGTTTATTGGCATTACTTCTTTCATTGATTCATTTACAACAACTTCGTAATCATTGTCTGGGTATTTGCCCTTTATTAACTTGACTTCATCTTTCATTAAGTTATAGTCGATAGTGGTTGTAAATCCTTCGTTAGTTTTGCTTACAGCAAAGTCATTATTATCGCTCATCCCTGCCTCTGCATTAGCAATAACATTAATAAATAAAGACTCATTCATATATATTGACGGGTTTTTTAAATCAGTTATTCCAACTAATGTAAAGTCTGGCATATTATTAATTTTAAAAATTCGATTTAATAATTGCTCATAATTTTTTATGCCTAATGACTTTGCTGAATTGCTATCTAATAAAGTATCAAGTATCATTTTATCAGCAACAAATTCATACTCGGCACTTGGCATTCTACCATAAATAATTTCATCACTATTAATCATATTTAAACTTGATAGCGAACCGCTTAAATATTCTTGTGCATACATTGTTTGTAAATAATCGTTAAAAGAAATCGTCATAGAAATTGTTGAATCTCCCGGTATTAAATAATTAATGTTTTCATCTTTGGCATATTCTAAATAATCATTAACATTCACTTCATCTTTTATGATAGTAAGATAGTTCTTATTCTGTTTAATAAAATCTTTATCTTTTACTTCCAGTGTTCCAAAAATATTACTAATAGAATACATTACAAACATTGCTGAAATAAAGAATCCTAATAATAGTAATTTTTTAATTACAGTATAATTACCAATCTTTTTAAATCCTTGTTTTATCATTCTAATCGGATTAATAATTGAACTATACTTAATTTTTATATTATCATTATTCAGTTTATCCAAATCGAATTTGTATTCTTCATATTCTTTTTTATTAATTTTATGATAATAGTCATCAACAAGTTCAATATTTGAGCCGGAATCTAATACTTCCACTTTATTATTAGAATTACATTTAATATAAATATTATTATTCTTTACTACTAACTCAACATCAATTTTGTCAGTAGAATCATTATATAATTTAATATTATAATTCTTGTTTTTTATTGTTTCATGTTCTTTAATATCTTTTAAATATATTTTATTATCCATATGATAATCTAAATCATTGTTATGGATATTTTGTTTATCACTTTCAACTTTACCATCTTTAAGTTCAATAATTCTTGTTGAATAAAAGTAAGCAAGGTCTTTTTCGTGAGTAACTAATATAACTAATTTTGTTTTTGAAATCGATTTAATAATATTCATTATTTCAATTGTATTTTTACTATCAAGATTTCCGGTTGGTTCATCAGCTAATATAATGTCTGGATTCTTAACAATTGCTCTTGCTATCCCAACTCTTTGTCTTTCTCCACCAGAAAGCATTCCTGCTAATCTATTTCTGTACCTATAAATTCCTACTGTTTCTAATACATAATTAACACGAGACTTAATTTCTATTGGGTCTTTAATTCCAATCATTTTTAAGACTAAAGCAATATTATCAAAAACACTCATGTCATCAATTAAATGATAATCTTGAAATATATAACCGATACTAAGATTTCGCACTTTATCTACTTTCCTAGATTTTATTCTTGTAATTCTTTGATTATTAATATATATATGTCCATTATTGACCTTATCTAGCCCACCAATTGTGTTTAAAAGTGTTGTTTTTCCACATCCAGAAGGTCCAAGTAAAGCAACTAATCCAGTACTATTAAATTCTAAAGAAGTATTATTAATAACATGAATTTGATTTTTTTTACGATAATTAAAATACTTATTTAATTTTTCAATTCTTATCATTTTTATACCTCTTCTCTATATGTATTCATTGCTGATTTTTTAAATAATTTCTTAATTGTATTAGTTTTTACTAAGATTACAAACCCTAAGAAGATTAAATAAGCAACGTTTAGAACTGTGAATAATTCAATATCTAATAATCTTTTAGCTACTTTTTTAGAAGCTCCTAATATTCTTATTGTAGAAAAATATATATTTCTTGATTTTAAAATTAACTTAATAATAAAGTATGATAAGAAGAACAAGGCAAATGTAAGAATAGAAATAAATACTACTTGAAATATTTCTGTTAATGCATTTAGATCTTCCATATAAGGTGTTACTATCGCATCTTTCACTTTCAATGTATTATAGTTTAATTCTTTTAAAGCACTAATTGTTTCATCAATTTTATATGGATTAGTTACTAAGACACTAGATTGGAAGAATCCTTTTGCAAATACTTTATCTAGATCATTAGGATTAACAAATATAATTCCATTATATTCATCATAATTTTTTAAACCAGTTAATGATTTGAAATTCTTATTTGTATATTCTTTAGTTATTTTGACATTTAGAGTATCTTCAAAATATAAATTTTGAAATTTAATGCTTATGTTTCTATTTAAACAACGATTATTTTTACAAAGCATCCTTAAATCTTTTGAAACAAAGGAAGAACCTTCAGGTACTTTGCTATTTGCATAGATTTTATATTGAGTTCCATATTGATCTGATTCATAATCTTTATCATTAATTTTAGTAATTGTTTTGGTGATGCTAATATTTCTTTTAACCGCAATTTCTTCAACTAATTTATTGCTTGCATAAATATAATTTTGATTTCCATACATTACTTGATTAACATCTTCATCTGAAATACCAATTCCAACTACTTTAACTTTTATTCCAGCATCACTGAAATATGTTAAATCATCTTTAATTAAGTATTCTTTATCAATTATTTCTAAAGGTCTATAGTTTAAATCATAATCATATGGACCACCCATAATTACAATTTCATAATCATTTTCTGGTAATCTTCCATATTGAATTTTGCTATCTAGTAGTTCAATATCTGTTAATTTACCATAATAGTAATAATAATCATCATTAATACTAACATTTGTATCTATTGATAAATCATTTTTAATAACTTGTCCCACATTAGTAAGATTTTTAATAATATCATACTCACTTTGAGAAAATGCTGTTTTATCATTTTTCTTAATAATAATTCTATTCTCATTTGGTGTGAAATATTGATTAATCCCCACTTGTTCACTTTGATATTTTCGTTTTTGAAAACTAGTGTATTCACCAGTAATAGATAAAGTTATAAATAAGAATACCACTAATAATAATAGAAATTTTGGAATAACATTAAAAGTATTTCTTAAACCAATTTTAATTTCATTCCATTTATTCATATCTTTGTAGTCCATAGACTTAGCTTCAATATTAGTATTTATTTTTACTATTCTTTTATCTTCAAGAATTTTTCCATCATGCATTTTAATTTTTCTTGTTGCATATTGTTCTACTTGATCATAATTATGAGTTACAATAACAACTAATTTATCTTTAGATATACTATGTAATAATTCTAAAATACTTTTAGAAGATTCACTATCTAAGTTTCCCGTTGGTTCATCCGCGACAATTATTGATGTTTCTTTAGCAAGTGCTCTTGCAATTGCAACTCTTTGTTTTTGTCCTCCTGATAATTTAGAAGCTTTGGTGTTTTTAAACTTAGTTAAGTCTACTTTTTTTATTATATCTAGGATTCTTTCTTTTACTTCACTTCTTTTGAACCCATTTAATAAGAGTACTAATTCAATATTTTGGTACACGGTGTAACTATTTACAAGATTAAAGTGTTGGAAAATATTACCAATATATTTCTTTCTATATTCTTCAAAATCCGCTTCGTTATAATGGCTAGTTTCCAAGCCATTAATATACATTTCTCCATCTTCATATGTATCTAGTCCTGAAATAACATTTAATAATGTTGATTTACCTGAACCTGATTCACCAGTTATGACAACGAATTCTCCAACTTCTAGTTCTAAATTTACTTTATTAAAACCGCTTGTAACGGCCCCTTTATTATAATAATATTTTGATACATTTTTTAATTTTAACATATTCTCCTCAACATTCTAATCACGTAATTTTTTTATATTAAATCCACATTTATTACAAAGTAATTCTACTCTTTTGTTATTAATAAATCCTTCTTTAATCTTGTTTGCTCTTTCTTGATTCAATATTAAATTTATATCTTCTTTAAAGATGTTTCCTAAGTTGATAATGCCTTTTGAATCTAAACAACAAGGAATAACTGAACCATCAACTAGAATTCCAAATTGGTCAATAAGGCCATAACACTTTCCTGTGTCTCGATGAAAATCATTATTTAAGTTTGGCCAGATAAACTCTTCTTCTATATTTAAAAATACTTTATTATCTAATGGTATTGAACCACTCATGCTTTCAAAATTAATATCTTTATGAAAATAATCATTTAAATATTTTATTATTTCTTTACTGTGTTCATTTTTTGTCCATAACCTTAGAGAAAAATATACATTCTCAAACTCTTTAATTTTATTAAATATATCTTCCATATATGTTTTTAAAGGAATATTATATTTTTCATTATAACTATGTAATGAAACATTAATTAGTCTAACTTTATTGTTTGTTAGTTTATTTATTAAATAGCCATTAGTCGTAATATTTACTTGATAATAACCACTAGCAAGATCAATATATTCATTAATCATTGGATGCACTAATGGTTCTCCTAAAACATGAAAATATAAGTATTTGGTAATGCATTTTAGTTTATCCAAAATTAATTTAAAATCATTAACAGACATATAATTAATTTGACGGTCATTTTGAATACAAAAGTCACATTTTAAATTACAGCTATTAGTTATTTCTACATATACTTTTTTATACATAATTCCCCCAAACACATTATATCACTAAACATATTCTTTAAGGTTTAGAATAATTCTTTTGATCATAAATGGAATAATACTTAGCTTTTGGAACAATATAAGTCCCTTCATCTGGAACTATTTCATTTTTAAATGCTTTTTGATATAACTCAACTAAATCATTTTTTATTTCTTTATCATATTCCTTACCAAGGCTTATAATTTGATAAGGGAAATTTAATAACATTGGTTTATTATCCGCGGTTAAATACGGCAAGAAAATATAATATTCATTATCTTTTAATAAATTAATTTTATTATATAAAATAAACTTTGTTTCATTACGATGTAGTCCACCAAAAACTGTGATTTCAATATCTTTATCTAGGGTTAATTTTCCTTTAATATTTTTTAATACTGACACAGAGTAAATAGTCTTTGGCGTATAAATATATTGCTTATTTTCTAGTTTTTTTTCATGTTCGACTCTTAGTATTTTATTTACTTTACCAACAAAAACATAGTCAGATGCTCCAATAGCTCTTTCCTTGGTCGAAGTATTATAAATTGGTTCTTCTTTTATGTACTCTACTGGCAAGCCATGATAATAGTATTTTGCTTTAGGTTTTAATAAATTTGTAATTATTGTTCCTAATATCATTAAAATAACTAAGATTACAATTATATTAAATGTCTTATTATTCTTTCTCTTTTTCATTTCTTTCTCCCTTAAACATTTTTAACATCATATCAGGCGTTTTTGACTCAAATTCAATTATTTCTTTGGTGATTGGATGTTCAATAATTAATTTACTGGCATGTAATCCTATACGTCTTAGTGGATTAGTTTTTGCTCCATATTTTTTATCACCAATTATTGGATGATTAATATCGCTTAAGTGAACTCTTATTTGATTTTTTCTACCTGTTAGTATTTTCACTTTTAAAAGCGAATAACTTTTACTACTATTGATTAACTCATACTCAGTAATCGCAAGTTTTCCAGTTTTATCGTAAGTAGAATATGATTTTAAAATTTTGTTTTCTTTTAAGTATGATTCAATCCGATCGGACTCTTTCACAACACGGCCTTCAACAACCGCGATATATTCTTTTAGTTTAGCAACATTTTCCCAATTACTTTGAAAATATTCTTTTATTTCCGTACTTTTTGCAAATAAAACAATTCCAGAAGTATCTTTATCAAGTCTATGAACAATGAATATTAAATTGTTTTTATTCTTTTTCTTTTCATATAGATATACCTGATGAAATAATGTTTTTTCTTTTTCTTTTTCGGTCGCTATTGTTAATAAACCCGCTGGTTTATTAACAACTAAAATATGTTTATCTTCATAAATAATGTCTAGTCTATTATTCTTCTTCATAGCTTATTTCAACCACTTCAATTAATTCTTTTTCATAGTTGTAACCAACTTTTACTAAATCACTAACTTTTAAAAAAGGTAAAATTCTTTCATTTATTTTAAGCGGAGCTTTATATTTTTGATTTTCTATATCAGTAAAATAATATATAGTATTTCCGTCTATAATGGCTCCCTTTATGCTTGTAATTTTTATTTCCCGATAAGATACTTCAGCATTATCTGTGCTTGGAGTAAAACTACTTAAGTATTTTTCTGCAGCTTTTTCTATACCAAAGCTTGCTTCTGAAACAACTACTTTTTGGTAATCAACAACATCCACGAATGCATACATTTTTACAAGCCCTGCAGCGTCTTTTAAACTTATTAAATAAGTTGGACGATTGTTTAAATTAATTAACAGAGGAAATGATGCACGGTAATTCATTTGTTGAACTTGTCCTTCCGCTGAAGCCATTGCTGAGTATTCTTCTGCTCCTGGGACTGTGTAGAAGTTAGTTTCCTTTGTTCTTAAATTAGTTAATACGAAACCTAAATTTGATTCATCTGATGCCGAAGAAGTAATTCCCGTGTACATATAAACATCGTCATTCATAACTGTATAGTTATATCCCTCTGTTGTTTGAACAACACCTTTTTGACCAAAAACTGAATTTAAAAATCCACTTTGATATAATCCCCAATCATCTATTTGTTCAATTATTAAATTTGGATTATAAACATGATCAATCCATGATGGAATGTTTTTCTTGTCATATTTTTCATTTTCCCCGGTAATTGGATTTAATACAATAACACCACTTATATCTTTTCTTAAGCCGATTCCAGCATAATTAATTATTGGTACAACCCAATAAGGATTACCATCATTATCAATCTCAAAAGTTTCTTTATCAAAGATTAATGTTGGATAGGTGAATCTTAAATAACGATATAAGTCTTTAGAGAACATAGCTGATGGCATTATTTTCATACCTTTATTTAATTTAACTAATTTAGATTCTCCACTTACAGAATCAACAGTAATATAACCTTTGATTCCTTCTTTTGAATTAGTAAAATATTTGATCCAACTAGCATATTCAAGTGGAGTCACTCTAATAATTTGATCATTATAGTTTATTTGAGTATATAAATCAGAGACACTAAATTGACTTACTAATTCAGGGATTTGTCCCATAACTCGGTCACCTAATTTTTGGCTTGAATCCTTATCAAGTAATGGTAAGGCTTTAAAATTAATTTGTTTAATATCCTCAATAAAAGAATTTTCTTTATTAACTTCTATTCTTTTTGCATAAGCTTTTGAACTAAAAAATGGAGCATTTATAATGTCAATTAAGATAATTAAAACTAATACTCCGAGTCCAATTCCCATTCTTAGGCCAATGTTTTTAAAACCTTTTTTAAATTCAATTTTATTTCCACCAATACTAAATAAATCTGGTACGAACAAAATAGTTTGAACGATTATAACTGCTAATATGTAAGTATAAAAACCCGGATTTTTTAAATTTATTGCTGGTAATGTTAAATAAAATA
>CAZIUX010000024.1:3196-9935 GCA_964542795.1 uncultured Muribaculaceae bacterium | reverse complement strand
ATTGATGAACTTGCAGACCTTATGTTAGTAGCTGCTAAAGAAGTAGAAGACTCTATTATGAGAATAACCCAAATGGCTAGAGCTGCAGGAATACATTTAATAGTAGCAACTCAAAGACCATCAACAGATGTTATTACTGGT
Source organism: uncultured Muribaculaceae bacterium (assembly GCA_964542795.1). Taxonomy (GTDB): domain Bacteria; phylum Bacillota_I; class Bacilli_A; order RF39; family UBA660; genus JAAZHN01. The sequence goes on along the minus strand of CAZIUX010000024.1, from coordinate 9,794 downwards.
GTTGTTAAAGCTAATATTCCATCAAGATTATCATTCTCAGTAAGTAGTGGAATTGATTCAAGAACGATTCTTGATATGCAAGGAGCAGAAAAACTTCTTGGTAAAGGAGACATGCTTTATTTACCTATGGGTGAAAACTCGCCAACAAGAATTCAAGGAACTTATATTTCAGATGATGAAATTAAAAGATTAATTGACTTTGTTACTTCAAATCGAAAAGCCTCATTTGATGATGCAATGATTAAAGCTGCTGAGGGAAAAAGTACATTTGAGGATACTCATGAAGAATATGAAGAACCACTTTATGATGAAATAGTAGAATTTGCGGTAAGATCAGGCAAAATAAGTGCTTCTTTGTTACAAAGAAAATTTAGACTAGGCTTCAATCGTGCCGCGCGAATTATTGATTTACTTGAAGAAAGAGGCATAATTGTACCTTCTAATGGATCAAAACCACGTGAAGTATTAGTTAAATTAAAAGATGAAGAATACTAAAATTGCTTTTTATAATTAATTTTAATATAATACTAAAAAGAAAAAGAGGATAAAAGAATGAATATTGAATCAGCAGAATTAGCTGTATTAGCAACAAGAATCAGTCAATACCCAGAAAGTGGGCTATCAGAATTTTTGCTTTTAGGAAGAAGTAATGTTGGTAAGAGTAGTTTTATTAATACAATAATTAATCGAAAAAACTATGCTCACGTCAGTTCTAAACCAGGCAAAACTCAAACTTTAAATTTTTACATTGTTAATGAAAAATTTTATTTAGTTGATGCACCAGGATATGGCTATGCAGCTGTAAACAAACAACAACAAAAGAAGTTTGGTTTGATGATTGAAGAATACTTAAGGAGTAGAGAACAACTTGAAAGGGTATTTTTCTTAATTGATTACCGTGTTAAACCATCGGAAGATGATAAATTAATGTATAATTTTCTTAGATATTATGAATTACCTGTAACAATAGTAATTACTAAATATGATAAAGTTAAGAAAAATAATCGTGAAAAACAAGATAGAATAATTAAAGAACAACTAAATGTTAGACCTGAAGATAGCATTGTTTATTTCTCCGCTATTAATAAAAAAGGTAGAGAAGAAATATATGATCAAATAAATGAATATATAAAAGAGAGTGATAAGAATGAATAAGAGGGGATTCACTTTAGTTGAAATAATAGCCGTAATTGTAATCTTAGGATTACTAATAATGCTAGTCGCGCCTTCTTTTTTAAATCTTGGAGATGCATCAAAAAAGAAAATTCTCGAAAAGAAAATTCAAAGTATAGAGCTATCCGCGGCTAACTGGGCTCAAAGTAATGATGTTAACCTTACTTGGACTCCAGGAACTTGCTCAGTTAAAGAAATAACTGGAGCAACTACATCTTCTATGACAACTATAGCTTGTGAGACTTATACTATCAATGTTCAAAGACTGATTGATGATAAATTTTTGACAGTTGACGATAATAATGGTAGAGTAATAAATCCAACCGATAAAACTCAAGCATTAAATACGAAAAATATAATTATTAGAAAATATTTTAATTCATATTATGCTGATTATCAAGAATAGGTGATATAAATGAAAAAAACGGTTTGTATAATTGGTAAACCAAATGTTGGTAAAAGTACTGTTTTTAACCGCTTAATTGGTGAAAAAAAGTCAATTACAATGGAAACTCCTGGTGTAACTAGAGATAGGATTTATGGAACAGTCAATTATATGGACCGTTCTTTTTATCTTGTTGATACAGGTGGAATAGAAATAAATGATACAGAAATAAATGATTTAATAAAAATTCAAGCTCAAATAGGTATTGAAGAATCAGATTTGATAATTTTTATTGTTGATGGAAAAAGTGATTTAACAATCGAAGATTATAAAATTAGGGATTTATTAAAGAAAAGCGGTAAAGATGTTATTGTTGCAGTAAATAAACTAGACAATGTTAAAAATTATGAAAGTATTTATAACTATTATGAATTAGGTTTTGAAACTGTTTTAGGTATCAGCGGAGAACACAACTTAGGATTTGGTGAGTTATTAGAAGAAATAATTAAATACTTACCAGTATACGAAAAAGAAGATAATGAAAACATTTTAAAATTTTGTTTAATCGGTAGGCCTAATGTTGGTAAGAGTAGTTTAATAAACGCTTTACTAAATGAAGAAAGAGTAATCGTTAGTAATATTCCTGGAACTACTAGGGATGCTATTGATACAACATTTAATTATGAAAAAAATGAATATATTGCTATTGATACAGCAGGAATAAGAAAGAAAGGCCGTATTTTTGAAAGTATTGAAAGATATAGTCTTTTAAGAAGCATGAAAGCTATTGATAGAAGTGATGTATGTGTCTTGGTAATAAATGCTGATGAAGGAATTATTGAGCATGATAAACATATATCAGGACTTGCTATTGAAGCTGGAAAAGCGATTGTAATAGTTGTTAATAAATGGGATTTAGTATTAGAAAAGAATATAAAAGAATGGGAAACTAAAATTAGAAATAATTTTCAATTTATTCCTTATGCTCAAATTGTATTCTTATCTGCTACAGATCGAAAAAGAATCCATTTGTTAATGCCTGAAATTATTCGTGCTTATGAAAATACAAAAAAAGAAATTAAAACTAGTCAACTAAATGATGTTATTACGGATGCTACATTAATGCATTCACCTCCATCATATAAAGGAAGAAAATTAAAAATATATTTTGTTAGTCAAACTGGAATTAAACCTCCAAAATTTACATTTAATGTTAACGATAAAGGCTTAGTACATTTTAGTTACGAAAGATATTTAGAGAACGTTATTAGAGAAAACTTTGATTTAATAGGAACTCCAATAACAATTCAATTCAAAAATAAAAACAATTAAAAAAGATTATTACTAATCTTTTTTTTGTTTATCCTTATTCGCGGCACTTGATAAGAATGAAACTCTCTCGGCGATAACTTCACTGTAATATTGTTTTTTTTCTTCTTTATCTGTAAAAGATGACATTTGTAATCTTCCTTTAACACCAACAATATCTCCTTTATGACAATATTCAGCTGTGTTCTCAGCAATCCCATTCCATAAAACGCATCTGATAAAATCTGTTTCATAGATACCATCTGAATTTTTAAATGATCTTGGAACTGCTAAATTAACTGTCATAACTTGTTTTCCACTTTCGATTTGATTAAGAACGGGGTCTTCTGATAATCTACCGACTAAGACAACTTGATTAAGCATATTATCCTCCTTTCGCATGTAAGTTATCATTTATAAAATAACCAGTCAAAAATCAATAATTTAATTATTAATGTTAATTACTTTCAAAAATCTAGATTATACACAAACTAAGTGTTTTTTTTATAGATAATTATATTTAATTTAAATAAGTTTAGTACTTATGATTATTTTTACTTAATTTGACACTTTAAAGAATAAGATATTAAGCAATATAGAAATAAGTTGTTATAATTAATTATAGGAAAGGTGTGTTATTTATGAATGAAAATAAAAAACAACAAGAAGATATAAATCCGATTTTTGATCAAAAAATATATGATAAATTAGTATTACTTTCAATCATGACTGACTTAAACCCGGACCAACAAAGATTATTAGATCAATATAATAGCTATCTTAATAGTAATATTAATAATGGAACTGATAAAGGAAATTCAAAGTCATATGCAACTACTGCTGGGAAAGCAAGTCTTGATGACCAACAACGAGGAATAGGAAATGCTGTTTTAGTCGTTTCAATTGTAATTTTCCTTGGTATAGCAGCTGGATTTATCTTATATAAATTATAAACTGGTAAATAAATAGAGTAATCTATTTATTTTTATGTATAAATCAAGTGGACAAAATTAGGTTTATTTGCTATAATCATTTCAGCAAACAACTTTTTATTGTTTTTTATTTCCAAAAAAATGTTTTTTGGTGGAAGATAGTAAATTTATAAGAAAGAGGAAATATGAGTAAAATTAAAATATTTAGCATGGGTGGGCTAAATGAATTAGGAAAAAACACCTACGTAGTTGAAGTTGATGATAGTATCTTCATTCTTGACTGCGGTTTAAAATATGCAATGGATACAATGTATGGAATAGATTATATTATTCCAAATTATTCTTATTTAGAAAAAAATAAAGATAAAATCAAGGGTTTATTTATAAGCCATAGTCATCCAGAAAATATGGGTGCAGCAAAAGATATCTTAAAATCATTACCTGATTTAAAAATATATGCAACTAAATACAGTGCTAATATCTTAAAATTAGAAGGAATAAATGAAAAAAACATTATAGAAATACCTGTTCATCGAAAAATTAGTTTCGGTGATATTAGTATATTCCCAATCGGAGTTAGTCATTCTACTCCTGATTCTGTTATGTATGTTATAAATACTAAAGATGGAGCGATTGTTTATACTGGTGACTTTATAATTGATCCTTCAATGAAAGAACCATATGGATCTGATTTAGGCAAAATCGCATATATTGGTAAACTTGGAGTTTTATGTTTATTATCAGAATCTTTATTTTCAGAAAAAAAAGGATTTTCTTCTCCTAATCATCGTTTAGGATCTTTTTTCCAAGATACGATTAATCGTAATAATAAAAGAATAATGATTACTTTATTACCATCTCATTTATATACAATTCAAGAAATATTTGATTCATTAAAAAATTCGCATCGTAAAGTAGTAATTATGGGACACAAATTACAAAGTATTATAAAGATGGCAATTGATAATAATTATTTAAAAGTTAATCCAGAATTAATAGGTGATTTATCAAATATTAAAGATGAAAACTCAGTACTTTTAATATGTGATGATAAAGAAAAACCATATCAAGCAATAAGTAGAATCGTAACTGGTAATGATAAATTCATTGATTTTAAAATTACTGATACAGTTATATTTGCAACTCCAGCCTATGATGAAAACGAAAAATTATTAGTTAAAATTATGAATGAAATTGCTATGAAAGGCGCTAATTCGATTAGTATTCCTGATACAAAAGAAATATTACATCATGCATCAAGTGAAGACTTAATGCTAATGTTAAAACTAATTAATCCTAAATATTATATGCCAGTTAAAGGTGAATATCGTCATCAAGTTGAAAATGGAGAACTTGCATATAGTTTAGGTATACCTAAAGAAAACATTTTGCTAAAACAAAATGGTGACGTTGTTACAATTGAAAACGGCAAATTAGTAGATAATTTTGAACACATTGATATTCAGGATGTTTTAATTGACGGACTAAGTAACGGAGATATTGGAGATCTTGTTGTTAAAGATCGAGAAATGTTAAGTGAAAATGGAATTGTTTTAATAAGTGCAACCTTATCAAAAAGAGGAAAAAAGATTCTATATGGACCAGAAGTAATAACAAGAGGATTTATTTATGTTAAAGATTCTTTAGAACTTATTGATGAAATAAAAAGAATTAGTTTAGAAATAATTGAAAGAAATATTGTTAATAACTATGTTGATTACAATAAAGTAAAACAAGAGATTCGTGAAAGTTTATCTAAATACTTATATGAAGAAACAGAATGTAATCCAATGATTATTGGTGTTATTCAAGAAATATAATCTAAATAAAGGATAAAATAAAATAATAATTAAGATATAGGTAAGAAAGGAGTTTTATGAAAAACAAATCTTACCTATTTTTATTTTTGTTATTAGTTTTTCCAATGAATATTAGGGCAGAAACATATTATACAGAGTATGAACCTTATTTATTAAATCAAAGTGAAAGAATAGAAACAAATGATTTAATAAAAGAAGAGATAATAGAGAATTATTATATTAAAGAAGAGGTTAAGGTTAATACTGGTTATTATCCTGAAAATAGTCATTTTGATGATAAACCTTATGTTGATTATAATGATAAGATAATTGCTAGTAAAAGAGAAACATTTTATCAGCAATCAAATTATACTAAAGCTTTATTATATTCAACTGATCAATTTTTAGTTAAATCATTTACTATTGATAATATATTAGTATTACCTAAGTTTGTCCTATACGATCTTAATTATAAAAAGCTAGAGTATTCTTTAAATAATAATTTAATCACTTTAGATGAAGAAATTGAAATTAATAAGTTGATTATTATATTTGAAATTGAAAATGATTGTCAATTTACGATTAATTTTACAAATGGTGGGTCATTTAATGTTCGATTATTAAAATATCCTAAAGGACAATATGAAATAAATTTTGTCTTAAAAAATGATATGACATTAAGATTACAAAAAATAGGAGTATATACATCGGCTATATTCCCAGTATTTGAATACAATGTTTATTATACTTATCATTATTTATACTATGATAAAGGATATGAAGAAGTATTAACTTTAGATAAGAACCTTATTTATTCAAGAAAAGAACTCTTATATAATTACTATTCTAGAGATAAATTAGTTATTGATGATTATTTACTACTTGATAAAAATAATCAAGATTTAAGTAAAATAGTTAATTATTCATCAATACCACTTGAAAATATAATGTTAAATAGCAATGTTAATTATAATGTAAATGGAGTATATGAATTAAGTATA
>CAZIUX010000024.1:0-3096 GCA_964542795.1 uncultured Muribaculaceae bacterium | reverse complement strand
GAACCAGTCATTATTGAAAAAGAGACGATAATAGAAAAAACTTGTGAGCCAAGCATAATTACGAAAGAAAAAATAATTCCCGGTAAAACAAAGATTATAAGTAGACCATGTAATATTAAATATCCAATTAAAGAAGAAAAAAAAGAAAGTGCTATTAAGCAAGTTTCAGAAAATAAAGCAAAAAACAATTTTAAATATGCGTATGTCCTACCAATAGTGCCTTTCTTATCGACATATATTTTATTAAGAAAGAAGAAAAAGAATAATATTCATTAATCATTTGTTATTATTTTTTAATTAGTATATAATTAAGATAGGAAATGAGTGATATAGAGTGAAGAAAATTATCGATGGTAATGAGGCATGTGCCAATAAGGCTTATTTGTTTAGTGAAGTTGCAGGAATATATCCAATAACTCCATCTAGTCCAATGGCCGCTCAGATTGATTCAATGAGTAACTCAGGTGTTAAAAACATCTTTAATGATACAGTTTCAGTAGTTCAAATGCAAAGTGAAGCAGGCGCTGCTGGAATGATCCACGGAGCATTACAAGCAGGTGCTTTAGCAACAACATTTACTGCTAGTCAAGGCTTATTATTAATGCTTCCAAATATGTACAAAATTGCTGGGGAAGGTCTTCCTGCAGTAATTCATGTTGCATCAAGAAGTATTGCTACCCATGCTTTATCAATTTTTGGTGATCATCAAGATATATATGCAGCAAGAAGCACAGGATTTTGCATCCTTGCTTCATCTAATGTTCAAGATGCGTCAAATTTAGCGTCGGTCGCGCATTTATCGGCAATCAAAGGCTGTTTGCCTTTTTTGCATTTCTTTGATGGCTTTAGAACTAGTCATGAAATAAATACAATTGAAGAATTAAGTGATGAAGATGTTTTAAAACTTGTTGATTATGATGCGATTAATGAATTTAGAAAAAAATCAATGAATATTAATACACCAGATACAAGAGGGTTAGCAGAAAATGAAGACATCTATTTTCAATCTGCAGAAGCAAAAAATAAAGATTATCAAAATATAATTAGTACCGTTGAATATTACATGGATGAAATTAATAAAATGACAAATAACAACTATGCACCATTCGTCTACTATGGTAGTGAAAATGCTGATCGCATTATAATCGCGATGGGAAGTGTTACTGATACAATAAAAAATGTGGTTGATGATTTAAATCTAAAAGGTGAAAAAACAGGTGTTATAACAGTTCATTTATATCGTCCATTTAGTAAAGAACACTTAAAAAATGTCTTACCAGCTACAATTAAAAAAATAGCTGTTTTAGATCGTACAAAAGAACCAGGTAGTGAAGGTGAACCATTATATCTTGATGTTGTTTCATCACTAAAAGATTTAAATATTGAAATAGTTGGGGGAAGATATGGACTATCTAGCAAAAATACTTCGCCTCAAGATATCTATAATGTATTCATGATGTTAAGTGAAAATCCATTTCATAACTTTACAATCGGTATAGTTGATGATGTTACTAATTTAAGCTTACCGGAGTATGATTACTCACTTAATAATAATTATCAAGAAATGCTTATTTATGGATTTGGTTCTGATGGAATGGTTGGAACAAGTAAAGATTTAATAAAAATAATTGGCGAAGAAATGAATCTCTATGCTCAAGGTTATTTTGAATATGACTCAAAGAAGAGTAATGGGATAACTATTTCTAATTTAAGATTTTCAAATAGTACAATTCGTGCACCTTATTATGTAACCAGTCCTAAAATAGTTGTTGTAACCAAAGACAAGTATTTAAAAACATTTGATTGTTTAGAAAAAATAGCTGAAAATGGTATTTTACTTTTAAATACACCTTTATCTCCCTCTGATTTAAATGATTTTTTACCTAATCGTGTAAAAAAACAAATAATGGATAAACATATTAGATTATTTTCTGTTGATGCAGATGAAATAGCAATTAGACATAATCTAAGAGGTAAAGTAAATACTATCATGCAAATTATTTTACTTAAGATGTTAAATATCTCTGATGCTGAAGAAATAATGGCAAAACAAATTAATAAGAGATTTTTAAGTAAAGGAGAAGAAGTAATTAAATCTAATTTAGATTGTATTAAAGAAGGATTAAGTAGTGTTAAAGAAGTTAGTACTGATTTTACATATAATATTGATCCAAATTACGAAAAAAATATTTATGAATTAATTAATAGTAGAGAAGGAAATAAACTTAAAGTAAGTGAACTATTGGGAATTAAAAACGGGGTATTTCCTTCCGATCTTGCAAAATATGAAAAACGCAATTTAAGTAGTGAAATTTCTTCTTGGGATAAAGAAAAATGTATAGAATGTGCAATGTGTTCATTTGTTTGTCCTCATGCAGTTATTAGGCCATTTATCTTACCAAATGATCATGAATATGCTAAATATGCTAAAGATATGAAAACTGATCCTGATAAGAAATTCCTAATCAGTATTAGTGGTGCTGATTGTACAGGATGTGGGAAATGTATTAACATCTGTCCAACAAAATCATTATCTTATGGCCAATTTAGTGAAGAAAAACAAAGTGTTTCAAATGATTTATTTGAAAACTATGAAAATCCTTTAATGGATAATAAATTCTCAATTAAAGGCAGCCAAATGATTAAACCTAAATTTGAATTTTCAGGTGCTTGTGCTGGCTGTGGTGAAACACCATATATTAAATTGTTAACTCAATTATATGGAGACAATTTAATGATAGCTAATGCCACAGGTTGTTCAAGTATTTATGGCGGAAGTGCTCCTTCAACACCTTATTCAGTTCCTTGGGCTAATTCATTATTTGAAGATAATGCTGAGTTTGGTTATGGCATCTACATTGCTAATCAAAAGTTAAGAAATAGAATTGGTAATGTCATGAAAGAAAGTCTTGAAGCAGTTGAACCGAAAACAAAAGAATTATTTAATAAATATTTAGAAAAACCTAATGATTATGAGACTACAAAAGAAGTTATGAATAACTTAGGAAATAATAATATTCCAAAAGAAATATTAGATTTAAAAGAATATATTCCTAACCCAAGTATTTGGTGTATTGGAGGAGACGGATGGGCTTA
>CAZIUX010000023.1:0-9953 GCA_964542795.1 uncultured Muribaculaceae bacterium | reverse complement strand
GCCATCTAGAGATTCTTTTTCACTAGAAATAATATATGCTCCATTAAATACTTCACTAGAATTACCCAACTCATTATGTTCTGTTTTATTTTTATTTATAACCAAGCATGCTGTTTGATTATTTTCCATAATCCATTTCCAAGATCCAACAAGTTCTTTAAAATTATAAGGACGAAAAACGATGCATCCTGGAATACTTCTTAACATGCTCAACTGTTCAATTGGTTGGTGTGTTGGTCCATCTTGGCCAAGGGATATCGAATCATGAGAGAAAATGAATGTTCCATTTAATCTCATTAATGAATTTAATCTTATTGTTGGTTTTAAATAATCTGCAAATACTAAGAATGTTGCACAAAAAGGACGTAAACCTGATAAAGATAGCCCATTTGTTATTGCTCCCATGGCGTGTTCTCTAACACCAAACCAAATATTCTTTCCATTATAATTATCTTTAGAAAATGAAGGAAAATTATTTAACATTGTCTTACATGAAGATGAAAGATCTGCACTTCCTCCGATGAATAGTTTAGTTCGATTGGCAAGCTCATTTAAAACAGTATTATTATAATCTCTTAATTCACCTACTGAAGGATGGGGAATATTATCTAGATAGTCTGGTATTTCAAAATATTTTTTTCTTAGTAAATTCAAAATTTTAAATACTTCACTATTTTTTTCTTCTTCAATAACTATTGAACTCCATCTTGAATATTCATTTTGTATTCTCTCTTTTATAGATAATCGATAATCAACAAATGCGTTTTCATCGATCATAAATTTTTCAGTATTTAATCCCCATTTTTCTTTTAAACTAACTAAATCCGACTTTGATAATGGTTTACCGTGAGCTTCATTACTGTCTTCGACAGAAGACTCATATCCTAAAATTGTCTTAATCTCGATTAATGATGGTTTATCTAAAGTGGTTTTCGCGATATTTATAGCATCATTTATTTTATTAATATCATTACCATCTTCAACTAATATGGTTTGCCATCCCATCGAAGAAAACCTTTTTTGAATATCATCGCTAAATGTCATATTTAATTTACCATCTAGGCAAACATCGTTTGAATCATATAGTACAATTAGCTTTCCAAGTCCTAAATTACCTGCAAGGCTAGCACTTTCATAACTAATGCCTTCCATTAAATCGCCATCACTACATAAAACATAAGTGAAATAATTGATTACATCATTATTGCCACCACTTGTTTTTATTAGTGAATTTAGATGTCTTTCTCCTATTGATACACCAACAGAAGAAGCAAATCCTTGACCCAACGGTCCAGTAGTCATTTCAACACCAGAAGTTAATCCAAATTCAGGATGACCTGGCGTAATACTATCTATGTCACGAAATCTTTTCAATTCATCTAAAGAAATATCATAACCTGCTGTATGCAGCATTGAATATAATAAAGCTGATCCATGACCACATGACATAATAAACCTATCCCTATTTATCCACGTTGGATCTAAAGGATTAAATTTTAAGTGATAAGTAAATAATGAATATATAATTGGAGCAGCTGATAATACTATGCCCGGATGGCCACTATTAGCTTCATCAATCATATCTAAAGCTAAAGATTTAATATTATTAATAATTTTATTATCCATAAAAACTTCCTATTCTCTATTTACTATTATACAAAAAATGAGTAAATTGAGCAATCATTTATTAACAATAACATTCTTGCTAATATTATTTATCTCTTTATAATTATTATTTAGATAATTAACACGTAAATTAATTATACTTAAGCAAATAAACGATATTAAAAGAAATATAAAACCTTCTTTAATCAATTGAATATTATTTGTCATTTTAATCACTCCTCACATTTAAAGTTTATCGCATACATTTGTTCGTGTCAAGGACTAAATACGAAAATATGTTTGACTTTTTACACTTAAAATGATATTATCAAAAAGTAAGGATGTGATAATATGGAAGTGCCAACAAAGAAGCAAACTGAGGTGTTGACATTTATAAAAAAATTTATTGTTGAAAATGGTTACCCTCCTTCAATTAGAGAAATTGGTAAGGGTCTAGATTTAAGTTCATCCGCAACTGTATTTGTTCATTTAAAAAACTTAGAAGAAAAAGGACTTATCAGAACAACAAACAATAAATTTAGAACGATTGAATTATTAGTTGATAATGAATTTCAAAATATTCAAGAAGATGTAATTAAAGTTCCTCTTCTAGGAAAAATAACTGCTGGTAATCCAATAGAAGCAATTGAAAATCCTGATACTTTTTTTTCTCTTCCTGCTAGTTTAGTTCCTAATCAAGAAACTATATTTACCTTAAAAGTAAGTGGAGAGTCAATGATTAATAAAGGAATATTTGACGGGGATATTGTCATAGCGATGAAACAAAATATTGCTCGAAATGGAGATATTGTTATTGCGATGAATGACGATAATGAAGTTACATTAAAAACATTTTATAAAGAAAAAGATTATATTCGTCTTCAACCAGAAAACGATACTATGGAGCCAATCATTTTAAAAAATTGTACAATACTTGGAAAAGCTATTGGTTTATATAGAAAAATATAAAAACATCAGATTATTACTGATGTTTTTGTTAGTATTAAATATATTAGAAATATTAATAAAATAGTTAAACAGATTAAGCCATTTATTTGCTCTTTTTTAGTTGTCTTTCCTCTAATTCCAAGAGCCATTGTTGCGAATGCTCCAGCTATAAATCCGCCAAAATGAGCTGCAATATCAATCCCTGGGATTATAAAACCTATTGCAAAATTTATTAATATTATCGGTATAATTTGACTTTTTAAGACGTTGCCTAAAAATAAACGATAATGATAACCAAAATAAACAATACTACCTAATAAACCAAATATTGCTCCACTTGCACCAACTGACCAAGACTTAGTAATCAATACTGAAAATAAACTTCCAAATATACTACTTATTAAATATATTAATAAGTATTTTTTTCTTCCTAAAAACTGTTCTATTTCAGATCCAATATTATATAAGGCATACATATTAAATCCTAAATGAATTATATTAGAATGCAAAAATGTTCCAGTAATAAGACGATACCATTCATTTTTTATAATAATATAATAAGGATTTATAGCAAATTTTGTTAGAATATCAAATGAGTTTGAAAATGAAAAGAATACAGTTAATAAATAAGATAAGACTGAGATTGCAATTAAAACATATGTAACAACAATCGGTTTTTTCTTAAAAGTTTCTTCATATATTTTATTTTCTTTTGCCGTCTTTTCATTAATATCTTTAGTGACATTGACAATAAAATCAAGTTGATCATTTTTATCAATTAATCCATTTTTTAATCTAGGAAAAACATTATTTAAGTTTTTATTTTTCTTAATATCATTAACACTTGTGATTTTAACTAAACTAATATTTTTTTCTTCTTTTAAACTGACTTCTTTACGAACATCAAGCAAAATATTTAATGTATTTACTTTAAGTGATAATGTTTTATTTTTAATTTGTTTTACAACATTTTTAGTTTTATAAATATCAAAAGATAACTGTTCTTGATTGTGAATATAATTGGAATTAATTCTGATTATATTATATGGACCAGAGGAATTTTCAAGCCAAACCTCATTTTTGACACCATTTACAACTATTGGAACATAATTTTCTTCAGTAACAAAATAGTGAACTAATTTCATCACAATTTCGTCTTTTTTAGCAATATATATTGATTCCATAATTATCCCTCCCCTTTCATTTTATAACAATTAAAAAGAATAGTAAAGTTTAGTAAACTAAAACTCTAAATGAATTATAATTCTTCTAAATTATTAATAAAATTTTCAAAATATTCTGGTATATCTGCAGATACACTGATTTTTTCATTAGTAATTGGATGAATAAACTCCAAATTAGCTGAATGTAAAAATTGACCAAATGAAGTTGATTCTTTCTTGTTATATAATGGATCGTTAAAAACTGGAAATCCAATATATTTTAGATGAACTCTAATTTGATGTGTTCTTCCTGTTTCTAATCTAAGTTTTAATAAAGTATAATTTTTATACTTTTTAATTACTGTCAAGTGAGTAACTGCATTCTTACTATTAGTATCAGTCACAGTCATCTTTTGACGATTATTTTTATCACGACCAATAGGAGCGTCAATTGTTGCAGTTTGGTGTTTAAATTCACCTTCCACTAAAGCAATATATTCTCTTTTTATTTCTTTATTTTTTATCATGTTTGATAGTAATTCATGAGTTTTATTGTCCTTAGCAACTATTAATAACCCACTTGTATCTTTATCAATACGATGAACAATTCCTGGTCTAAATTCTCCATTAACATCACTTAGGTTAGTATAATTTAATAAACCATTAACTAAAGTATGATTTGGATTTCCATTACCAGGATGAACAACTACTCCGCTTTCTTTATTAATAACTAATAAATATTTATCTTCATAAACTACTTTAATATCTAAATCTTCTTTTTGTAAATTATCTATTACTTTTATTTCTTCATTAACATCAATTAAATCATCAATATTAACTAAATAACTTGGTTTAACACATTCTTCATTAACTTTAACTTGTTTTAAATCAAATAATTTAGCAATTTGTGATCTAGTAATAGACAAATAATTCAATAAGTATTTATCTATTCTTTCTAGTTTAAAACCTTCACTTACTTTTATTAACATTTTCCTCATCTTCTCCCTTGATTATTGCAATAATTAACAAGAATACTCCAATAACAATCATCGTATCAGCAACATTAAAAGTAGGAAAATACAAATTATTGAATTTTAAACTAATAAAATCTCTGACATATCCTAAAAATAAGCGATCTATTAAATTACCAGCAATTCCTCCCAGTATAAAACCAAAAGCCAAATTATTACGATTATTTATTTTAAAAGCCTTAATGTATCTAATAATTATTAATAATCCAAACACTGATATAGCCACAAGTAATCCGGTATATCCAGTAAATAATCCCCATGCTGCCCCATAATTTTGACGATAAGTTAAAGAAAAAAAGTTATCGATTATACTAAAGGTTGTATTTAATCTCATAAAAACATTAATCAAAACTTTAGTAATTTGATCAATAACTAAGACAATAACCGCAACAATAAAAATTGGGTAATTCATAACATTCACCTACTTTCACGAATAAATATCATACTATATTTTTTAATAATTGCCAAGTATTAATCAAGATAGTTCATTTTTGTTTTTATTAATAAAGGTGTCCATCCACTCTTATAAATATTGTTATAATTTATAAGTACCATACAAGCTTTTTTTAAGTCTTTAAATGAAGTATCAGTAATTTTTACTATATCAACATTAATATCTAATAATTTATATTTTTCTTCAATTATTTTATTTATTTCTTCTATTTGTAAATAATTAATAACATTAATAATCTTCTTTCTTGGATCTTTCATAAAGGTAACATATTTAGCCAATAGTTCAGTTATTTCCTCTTCCGGTAGGGGAACCTTATCTTTTTTTACAATTGATTTTCTTAAAGCATTTAAATCATGTAAATATAAACTAAAGATCTCATAAATAGTCATTTTATCATTTAAAGTTTTACATACTTTATCTTCAAAAACTAAATCATCATAATTACTATATTCAATCCTAATTTGATTTAAAACATTATCATTACTCAAAATTAAATCATCAATTTTAGTGGATAATTTACTTAATTTTTTTTCTTTATTACTTCTAATTAGTTTTTCTTTTTGTAAATTCAATTTAGTAATAGTGGCAAAGTTTTTAGTATTAGTTGTTTTTAAAGTCGCGATAGTTTTGTTTTTTGTCGCAAGTTCAGCAGCAATTGTTGCTTTCTTTTCACCAATTTTCTTAATATCTGATATCAAAAATTTGAACTCTTCAAACTTTTCATACTCATAAAGAATAAAATCTAGTTCTTCAATATTCTTATAAAATTCTTCTTTTTTTATTTCATTAAATTCATTAAAAGTAGTATCTTTTATTAGTTTACTTCGATTACTGGCTAAAACAGAACTATCATCTTGATAGTCATCAATTAATAACTCTTGAGTATGAAATAAATCATATACTTTAGCTGCTGATATTTTTTCTAAATTGAATACTTCCGTATACATTTGTTTGTACTCTTTATCGATGTTTTTTTCATCAATACTATTATTTTTTACAAAAGTATTTCTTAAATTATTTATGTATGCAGTTATTTCTTTATTATATTTTTGTAAAATATCACGAAGATTAATAGTAATATCACTTAATATATAATGATTTTTCCAATAAATTTTATCAAAAACATTTTTCATTTGGGCATTTATATCTTCATTATTCATGTTTTCAAAAAACTTTGTCATAAATTTTTTAACATAATAAGAATAGTTAAAGTTACTTATGTCAACCTTTACTCCAGTAATTCCATTTAATTTTTTTATTATTGCGATTAAGTTATCAATAAAATCATCTAGATTAATTGGATTACTTAAACGATATAATAAATCATTGAATCCAAATTCTTCAAAAGGATTTTGACTTGAGAGATCTAAATGATAGTATTGCTTAATCATTTCTAGTTTTTGGATTAAAGGGTCTCTAATATCTTTATTATCTATAGGTAATAAGGATGTAACTGTTTCTTTAATTAAATTGTTTATAGGTTCTTTTAAACTATTTAGTATAGCTATATTTCTTTTTATTTGTTCTTGAGCAGTTTCTTTTTCGGTGTCTAATACTGATAAATTGTCTTCTATTCCTAAAATTGTTTTTTTAAAGAATTCGATATTATTTACCATTTTTTTTCTTCTTTTCCTCTACAATCGGTTCTTCTTTTGGAATAATAATCATTTTTTCTAATTTAGGAATAATAGTATTAATTTTATCATTTAAAATTAATAACTCTTTCACTTTATCATCTTTCATATTAACACCCTTGTCTACTCTATTAATAGAATACCATAGTAAAAAAAAATTAACAATATATTGTCAATTTTTTTTGGATATTTGTTTATCAGATTCATACAGTGCAATACTAACAGCAATTGGTAAATTTAAACTATCAATAAGATTGCTGTGTTTAATTACTACTGGAGTACCTTCATTTAAATAAGAATCGTCTAGCCCTGATGATTCAGGGCCAAATATTAAAGTATATGGCTGTTTAAATTCAATATTTGTTATATTATTTTTAGCTTTAAGCATAAAAGGATATAAATTATTGTTAAAACGACTTTTATACTCTTCGATGGAAGAAAAATATTCAATATTTACATTGAAAATAGCTCCCATAGATGATCTGATTAAACTCGGATTAAATATATCTATTCCTGGCTTAATAATAGCAATATTGTTAATTCCAAAACCCAAAGCACTCCTAATTATAGTTCCAAAATTACCTTCGTTTTCTGGATTGACAAATAGTAAATGATTGCCATGGTCAAGTTTTAGTTCGTACTTATTAAATTCCCCAATGACATAACAATTATCTTTACTACTTAATTTATTAATTATTTTATCACTATTAATAACCTCTATTTTAGTGTCTTTTATTAAATTCATAATCAATTCATATGTTTCATTTTGTATGAAATTGTTTTTAAAAACTATTTTTGTAACATGTTCTAATTGATGATGTAATAATTCAATAGTTAATGTTGTTCCTAAGGTATAAGATGTTAAATCATCTTTTTGATATTTTTTCATCTTATTTATTTAAGCCTTGAAACAAGTTTTGATGAATGAATGCTTTCTTGAGTCTTGTTATTCATATCTTTTAGGGTAACTGTTTGATTATTTATTTCATCTTCACCAATTATAATGACATAAGGAATTTCATTTTTATTAGCATAATCTAATGCTTTTTTAAGTTTCCAATTATTAAGTTCTATTAAACACGCAATATCATTTTGTCTTAATAAATTTGTTACTTCAAAAATATATGGGATAATCTCAAATCCATAAACTAAAACTTTAATATTTGACTTAATTGAAGCAAACTTGTTTTTTATTACTTCATAGATCGGTTCTAATCCAAAGGACATTCCAACTGCAGGATAAATATTACCATCATTTATAAAATTAGTAATAATTTTATCGTATCTTCCTCCACCACCTAGTGAAGAACGATATCCATCTTTGGAAAATATCTCCCATACAGTTCCTGTATATATTTCAAGTCCTCTTGCAAGAAATGGTTTAAATAAACAATTTTTTAATCCTAACGATTTTACATAATCATTGATTTCATTTAATGATTTAATACCATTTTTTAAATCTTCGTTAGTAGTATCTTTAAAATATAATACTAATGAATCAAAATCATAGGATAAAAAATTAAATAATTTATTTATTACTTCTTCATTTATTCCAAAATTAAGTAATTCTTTTTTAACTTCCAACTCACCAATTTTTAATATTTTATCAATGGCTGATATTACGTTAGTAATATTAAATTCTAAAATACCAATTTCTGTTAATAGTCCAACTAGAAATTGTCGATTGTTATAATGTATTTCTACATCTAAATCAAGTTCATTAAAAACTTTATTTATCATTTGAAAGAATTCAATTTCTACTCCTAAATTACTAATGCCAACGACATCGACATCACATTGATAGAATTCTCTATTTCTTCCAGGTTTTACTGGTCCATCACGAAATACTTTACCTATTTCATATCTTTTAAATGGTAAAGATAGTTCTTTTTGCATCGCGATAACTTTTGAAAAAGGAACAGTTAGGTCATATCTTAAAGCAAGACTACGATCACCTTGATCTGTTAATTTATATACTTCTTTTAAGATTTCATCTCCACCCGCATATTTAGATGCTAATAAATCGTAATAACAAACTATCGGGGTTTCTAATGGTAAATAACCATATAATTCAAAATTTTTCTTTAATAAATCAATAATATAATTTCTTGTAGATAATTCCATAGAAAAATAATCAAACGTTCCTTTAAGATTTTTTAAGATAGTATCTTCATTGTTCATAATAATCACTCAATTTCTTAACTAAATATACCTTATATCAATAAAAAGTTCAATAATAATTGCTTTTTTAATATTAGTATGTTATATTCTTTATGGATTTAATATTATTTTGTTACCTTTAACTCAGGCCAATTAATTATTATTAAATCATATTAAATAAGGAGGTAACAAAATGGAAGACATTACATTAAAATGTGTAGACTGTGGTAGCGATTTCGTTTTTACTGTTGGAGAACAAGAATTCTACAAAGAAAAACAATTACCAAATCAACCAAAAAGATGTAAGGCTTGTCGCGATGCTAAAAAAAATAGTAGATTTCGTGGAAACAGACCTGAAAGAAAAGAAAATAATTAATTATTTTAAAGACAGTTTATAAACTGTTTTTTTTTGTCAAAAATTAGCAATAAAAAAAGGTATTGAATACCTTTTATAGATCATCACGACTTCTTAAGAAAGGCGGAATATCAAGTTCTGATTCTAGAAAATCAACTTTTTCAATTGATTTTGTTGGTTTAACATATTGATTATATTTAACTTCATTAGGATCTTCATTATCAAATCCTGTTGCGATTACTGTAACAATTACTTCTTCATTTAGATTTTCATTTATTACGGCCCCAAAGATAGTATTAATTTCATTACCGGCAGCGTTTCTAACAACTTCGGCAGCATCTTCAGCTTCAAATAAGTTAAGATTACTTCCTCCGGTAATATTTATAATTGCATCTGTTGCTCCAACTATTGATGTTTCAAGTAATGGACTAGAAACAGCTAGTTTTGCGGCTTCAATTGCTCTATTTTCGCCAATTCCAATTCCAATACCAATTAAAGCATTGCCTCTTTTTTCCATAACTGCTTTTACATCCGCAAAGTCTAAGTTAACTAAACCAGATACTGCAATTAAGTCACTGATTGATTGAACACCACGATGTAGGA
>CAZIUX010000022.1:0-10506 GCA_964542795.1 uncultured Muribaculaceae bacterium | reverse complement strand
AATCTTGATAATGGAGAGATTAAAAATGTAATAGATAATAAATATTTTTATTTAATTCCTGACACATTAAATGATAATAAAGTATTAGTAAATTATCTAAACGATTATTCAGGCAAATCACATGGATATTTAGCAACATTGGATTTACAAACTGGATTATTACAAAATGAAAGGAAATTAAATTTTAGTTCACATTATTACTATGATATAAATAATGATAACGTTTATTATATAAGTGATGACAAAATATATGTAAATAATACTGAAATATATTCTTTTAAAGATACAATGTATAATATTAACGACTTTGTGTTTGTACAGGATAATTATATTTTTGCAATTATAGATAACAAGATAATAAAAATTGACCCAAAACAACATTCTATTATAGAAGAAAAGGAATTGGACAAATCTATGAAATCTTTTTGGTTATTGTCATCTGTACGTGATGGTGGTGCAAGAACTTTAGGTATAGAAGAAAGGCAGGCTTCAGTTTCAATGTATCCCTTATTTATCAATAACAAAAATGTATATACATTTAATGCAACAACACTTTCATTTGAAGTGATTATAGAAAATATTAATGGTGGTTTTGTGCAGAAATATGATAATTATTATATAATCCAAAACGATACACAAACTATAATATACAATACAGACATTAAAGAGTATAAAATTTATGATTCAGCAAATTATAGTGTTGAAGGTAAATACATTTACTTAATGACATACACCGGTGATTTTTATCATCAAAAATATGACAATCTTGAATTTAAAATTCAAAAATATATAATTGATGATTTATTTTGATTTAGAAAAGACAATGCTAGTTGGCATTGTCTTTATCGTTTTCAATTGGTATATATTTTTTAAGTAACTTTCAGTAATACTTATATTAGTTATACAATCTTCATTTTTAAAAGTCCCGGTTACGGTTAAGATTATTAGTTATAGTATAATCTTCTACTAAACAGTACTTATGTTCATTAACAACTATGTCGGTTGTAAAATATGCATATGAAAAACCAATTACAAACGAGATTAAAGTTATTATTGAGATAATAAATATTATCTTTTTATTTTTCATCTAATAACCTAAATTAAGTATATATAGATATTAAGATATAATCTAGGTAAAATTATGATGTGTAAATTTTATTTACATTTAATTTAAACATTTATGTAAATGCATATCTATTTTGATATAATAATTACGGAGGTATATTATGAAAGTAAAAGATAAAAAAATTATAGTTACTGGTGGTGGAGCTGGTATAGGAAGAGAAATAGTATTACAATTACTTAGTATGGGTGCCCACGTAATTGCCCTAGACATTAGCGAATCTGGTTTAGAAGAAACTAAAAAACTAGCTAATAATGATAGTTTATTTACATATGTTTTAGATATGGGTAATTATGACTCATTAAAGAAATTTAAGGAAGAATATTATAATAAATATGATTCAGTCGATGGTTTAATAAATAATGCAGGAATCATTCAACCATTTGTTAATGTAAGTGAACTTGAAGATAAGACAATCGACAAAATTATGGATGTGAATTTTTATGGACCAGTTAACTTAACAAGATTATTTTTAAAAGAATTGTTAACTAGACCTGAAGGTCATATAGTAAATGTTTCTAGTATGGGTGGATTCTTTCCTTTCCCTGGTCAAACAATCTATGGAGCATCAAAAGCTGGTCTTAAATTATTTACCGAAGGCTTATATTCTGAGTTATTAGGCACTAAAGTTGGAGTTACAGTAGTGTTTCCTGGAGCAATAGCAACTGATATTGCTAAAAATTCTAATGTAACTATTTCTATGGAAAAAACTAAAAAAGAAGATACTTCCAAACCACAAATGCAAATGACTAGTGCTTCAGAAGCAGCAAGACAAATAATTGAAGGAATGGAAAACAATGAATTCCAAGTGTTTGTTGGTAAAGATTCTAAAATGATGAATTTAATGTATAAATTTATGCCTAAAAAAGCAATTAAATTCATTAATGAAAAAATGAAAAACATGTAATTAAAAAAAACCAGAAATCTGGTTTTTTTATTTGCTATCAAGAATAATTGTAACTGGTCCATCATTGGTAATTGAAAGAGACATGTCTGCACCAAAGATCCCAGTTTTTGTTTTAACTACCTCACTAATCTTCTTGTTAAATAAATCATACAATATTTTAGCTTTTTCGCCGTTTAAAGCATTAACATAAGATGGTCTATTACCTTTAGATGTATCTGCATATAAGGTAAATTGTGAGATTGATAATATTTCTCCATTAATATCTAGAACACTTTTATTCATTACATCATTTTCATCATTAAATATTCTTAGATTAGTTATTTTATTAACTAAATAATTTATTTTATCTTCGTTATCTCCTTCAGTAAATGATACTAATAAGACAAGACCAAAGTTTATTTCGCCAACAATTTTATTAGAAACTTCTACTTTAGAGTATTTACTTCTTTGTACTATTACTCTCATGCTGTAGTTCCTCTTTTAACTGTAATAACATCTTTTAAATTAATTAAATCATCAATAAAGTTATCTAAGTCATTACTATTTTTAGTTTTAACGACTAAAATATAATTTAAGTTATTATTACTATTAACTGTATTAAAACTTTCAACTTGAATGTTTCTAATTGTAGCTTTTGTTACGATATCAATAATTGGATTACTACCACTTGTAGTTGTAACTAAAAGGTTAGAATAATATAATTTTTCTTGTTTATCATTCCATTCGACATCAATTATTCTTTCAGTAATATTTTTTATATTGGCACATGATGAACGATGAACCATAATTCCTTTTCCTTTAGTTATATAGCCTTTAATATCATCTCCAAAGACAGGATTACAACAAGATGCTAAATTTACCTTTATATCGTCTATTCCTGCAACAATAATTTCGTTTCGATATTCTTCTTTTCGTTCTTTGTTGTTATTCATTACTTTATCAATTAGCTCTTCTTGAGATGATTTACTATCGTTGTTTATAATATTTAGTAAACCTTTAACAGTTGTTCTTAGTGATCCAATATTAAATAAAACTTCGTCCCAATCACTTAATTTTAGTGTAGTTATTATTTTCTTCATATTTGCTTCATTAAACACTTCTGATTGAACTATTTTTAATCTTCTTGATTCTTTATCTAATATTTCTTTACCTCTTATTATATAAGTATCTTTATCTTGTTTACTAAAATATGATTTAATTTTACTCTTTGCTTGAGCTGTTTTAGCCATATTTAGCCATTCTTTTTTTGGTTTAGAAGAAGGACTAGTTTTAATATTAACTATATCCCCATCAGAAAGAGGATGATTTAAAGGGGCGATTGTTTCATTAACAATACAACCAATCATTGAGTCTCCGACTTTGGAATGTATTTTATATGCAAAATCAATTGGTGTAGAATCAAAAGGAAGCTCAATTACATCTCCTTTAGGCGTATATACATAAATCATTTCTGTTAATAATTCAGATTCAATTTGATTATCAAACTCAGTATCTCCAATGTTTTCTTTATTTTCAACAAGATTTCTAAAAATTTCTAATTTATGTTCCATAAAATTTTGACTTTTTAGAGTGCCTTTTTCTTTATAAGACCAGTGAGAAGCCAAACCATGTTCGGCTATCTCGTCCATTTCTTTTGTTCTAAGTTGAATCTCAAAAAGATAACTATTAACTCCAAAAACAGTTGTATGAAGTGATTGATACATGTTTTCTTTTGGCATTGCAATATAATCTTTAAATCTTTTTTGAACTGGACGATATTTAGCATGAATATGACCTACTGCTAAATAACAGTCACTTTCTTTTTCAAAGATTAATCTTAAAGCTAAAATATCATAAATATCAGAAAACTTTCTTCCAGTAAGCAATTTCTCATAAATACTGTGAACACTTTTTACTCTTCCTTTAATTTCAAATCTAAGATCATGAGTAAAGAGTATTTCAGATATACTTTGAATCATTTCATCGATTAAAATATTTAACTCTTCTTTATCAGCATTTAATTTTTCTACTATATCATTATAAATATCTGGTTTTGAATGTTTAAGCCATAAATCTTCTAATTTACTTTTTATAGAATTAATCCCTAGTCGATGGGCAATTGGAATTAATACATTTTTAGTATCTAATAATTTTTGTTTTTGAATATCATTTTTGATGTAATAAATTGTTTCCATATTATGTAATCTATCTGCTAGTTTTATAAATAGTACTCTTACATCTTCAGATAAACCAACTAATACTTTTCTTAAATAAACTGAAGATGACTCTGAGTCATCATTTAATACTAGTTTATTTATCTTAGACACATTTTCTGTTATTAACGCTACTTCATAACCAAATAAACTTCTTATTTCTTCAACTGTTGTTGTTCCTGCATTTATACTTTCATGTAATAAAGCAGATATAATTGTAATATGATCAACATTTAAATCAGCTAAAATATATGCAACAGCAACACTGTGACTCAATAGTGTTGAATCATCAATTCTTTTTATATTTTCTTGTTTTTCTTTAGCAAATGTATATGCTTTTTCGATTAAATCGATTATTTCACCCTTTGGCAAATAATTTTTTATTCTTGAAAGCATCATTTCATATGTAACAACGTTATTCATTTATAACTCCTTCACAATAAATTATCATCTTTATTAACAGTTTTATTAATTTTTTTGAATAAATAATCTTTTATCAAGTAATTGGGACAATTTAAAATATCATTTACGATTTCATTAATGGTTCTTTCTTTTTCGTCCCAAACTTCATTAACTAAATATTTCCAAACATCTTTTTCATCTATTTCAGATATGCCAAAACTTCGTAAATCGCTCACTTTTGTTTTTAAAGCAGGAAGTACTTTTTTATATAATTCTTGATTCATATATTCACCTATTCTATTTCAAAAATACTATATATATCAAAATCAATATTTATATTTCCATAAAGAGTACAAAGAATATCATCAATATTTACAGTATCACCAATATTTTTTTCGATTGTAATACCAGCTCCATAGTCAATTATATCTTCTTTTTTTAATCTACCAGCACCTAAATTAAAAGCTAGTTTACTAACATTTAAAGCATTAATTGACTTGATAATTCCCGATTTATTACTTTTAACTTCTAATTTATTAGAAGAAATTTCTAATTTATTTAAGTCTCCACCTTGATAAGTAATACATTCTATAAATTTATTATATGCATCACCAGATTTAATTTTTTCTTTAGCCAACTTATATATTTGATCTTCGGTTAAAGAAGGATAATTAAATAAAGCCATTTTTTTAGCAAAATTTAAACACAGTTCACTAAGACTAGATTCTTTTCCTTTTAAAATATCTATTGCTTCTAATACTTCTAGAGCATTGCCAATATTGTTTCCTAAAGGAAAATTCATGTCTGTAATTTCAGTAATTAAATCTAAATTAAAATGATTAGCGATAACATGCATTAATTTTTCTAATTTTAATGCATCATCCATATTGTTAATTAAAGCTCCACTTCCACATTTAATATCAATAAATATTATTTTAGAACCACAAGCTATTTTTTTACTCATAATACTTACAGCAATTAATGGTATTGAAGCAACCGTTCCTGAAGCACTTCTTAAATCGTAAATAACTTTATCAAGAGGAACAATATCTTCGGTTTGAGTTGATAAAGAAATTCCAATATTCTTTATTTGATCATATATTTGATCTTTAGTTAAATTTATATTTATTCCAGGGATACTTTCTAATTTATCTGCGGTCCCTCCTGTATAACCAAGACCTCTACCACTCATTTTAGGAAAAAGAATTCCCATACTTGCTAAAATAGGCCCTAAAATTAAAGTTACTTTATCTCCTACCCCACCAGTTGAATGTTTATCTACCGTTAATCCAATATTTCTAAAATCTAATTGATCTCCACTATCAACGAATATTTTAGTTAAACACAACACTTCTTTATCTGTTAAAGAGTTAATCATAATTGCCATTAATAAAGAACTCATTTGATAATCTATTACATCTTTATTTAAATATCCGATAAAAGCATACTTAAGTTCATCGTAACTAAGTTCCATACCAAGTCTTTTTTTATCAATTATGTCTATAATATTCATGATAATCACCCAAATAAATTATAACAAATAAAAGAATAATAATCTATATTGTAATTAATGGCATAATATATTATTATTAATTAGGTGAAATTAATGAATAAACAAATAGTTCTCTTTATCCATGGATTTGTTGGGCATCCTTTTGAATTTGATAAATTTAATGAATATTTAACTTCATTAGGTTATAATACACATCGTTTTTTATTATCAGGACATGATTATAATGGTTTAAATAAATGTAAGTATACTGATTGGATTAACGATTGTATTTATAATTTAAAATTATTAGTAGAACAAGGATATAACGAAATAATCGTAATTGGTCATAGTATGGGTGGCATTTTAGCAACGATTATTGCAAACAAGTTTCCTGAATATGTT
Organism: uncultured Muribaculaceae bacterium; assembly: GCA_964542795.1. Taxonomy (GTDB): domain Bacteria; phylum Bacillota_I; class Bacilli_A; order RF39; family UBA660; genus JAAZHN01. The sequence continues at coordinate 3,988 of CAZIUX010000022.1, read as the reverse complement.
AAAAAAATTATTTTACTTGATATTGCTTTAGAATACTTGGTTATGAATAATGATAAATTAGAAATTATTCCTAGTCTTAAAAAAAGCCTTGAAATAATAAAGGATATTAGTAAAATGGAAGATTCAAAAAGGGTAAAAACAGTTTCTTTATATTCCGTAAACGAATTTCAAAAATTAAATAAAAAATATAAAAAAGAAATATATAAAGTTAAATGTCCTATTCTAATGATCCATGGTGAAAATGATACACTTGTACCGATAGATAAGATTAAAATTGTCTATAAATATTTATTAAATAAAAACAAGTCTTTCTTTGAAGTAAAAGATGGAACTCATTGGTTCTTGCATTATGATTTAGGCAATGACTTAAAAGAAACAATTTATAATTTTATAAAATAAAAAACTAGTTAACTAGTTTTTTTGTATTTATTAAATGTACTGAATTTAGAATCATTATCTAATTCAGTATCTGATAATTCTTCGATTAATTTTTTTTGTTTACGATCAAGTTTTTTTGGTATAACAACATTTATATTTAAATACATGTCTCCTTTTGCATTATTTGCCCCAGTAATACCTTTTCCTTTTAATCTTAATTGATCGTTAGTTTGAGTTCCTTCTTTTATTAAAACAGTAGTTGGACCATATAAAGTTGGAATTTCTATTTGGCCACCTAAAATAGCGTCAGTTATCGTAATTGGAACTTCTAAATAAATATCATAACCTTCTCTTTTATATAGTGGATGAGGTTTAATTTTAAACTCAATGTATAAGTCACCATTAGGACCTTTATTAGCACCTGCGCCACCTTTACCAGACATTCTTAATCTAGTATTTTCATCTACACCTGAAGGTACAGTGATTAGAATATCTTTTTCTTTTATTATTCTTCCATTACCACGGCACTTATTACATGACTTAGAAAACGATACACCCTTTCCATTACAGTTAGGGCAAGCTGTTTCAGTTTGAAATACACCAAACATAGTTCTTTGTTCAGAAATTACTCTTCCGTGTCCACCACAAGTTTGACAGGTTTTTTTATCAAACCCACCTTCTCCATTACAATCATCACAGGTTTCTTCTAAATCTAATGAAATTTCTTTCTTTGTTCCAAAGACAGATTCTTCAAATGTTAATTCAATTGTTGCTAAATGATCATCACCTTTAGTTTGTGAATATCCTCTATTTGATTTTTTTCTTCCTCCAAATCCAAATGAAGAACCAAGTAATTCATCAAGAATAGAATCTAAATCAACTCCATCAAATCCAGAAAAACCACCAAATCCACCATAGGAGTATCCGCCTCCACCTTGGCTTTGATTTTGTTTGTAAGCATCATGACCAAATTGATCATATTGTGATCTTTTTGTTTTATCAGATAAAACAGAATAAGCTTCACCAATTTCTTTAAATTTATCTTGAGCATCACTTTCTTTATTAACATCAGGGTGATATTTTTTAGCTAACTTCCTAAAAGCTGATTTTATTTCTTCGTCAGTTGCACTTTTATTAACACCCAATATTTCATAGTAGTCTTTTTTTGTTGCCATAATATCACTCCTTTACATTATTTTTTTATATTCTTCTAAATATTTTGCAAATATTTTTAAAGCATCATCTATAACATCTTTGCTTTCTAAGTCAATTCCACAACTTTTTAAAATATCGATTGGGTAATTAGTTCCACCTGATTTAATAAATTTTAAATAATTATTAACTGCATTTTCTTCTTTATTAATAATTTTCATTGCAAATATATAAGCAACTCCTAAACCAAGAGCATATTTATATACATAGAAACTGCTATAAAAATGAGGAATTCTTAATGATTCATATTTTATTAGTTCATCAGAAACTACTATATCACCATAATATTTTTTATTTAAATCATAATAAATATCTAAAATACTATTAGTTGTTAATGGTTCATTGTTTTGTTCATTATTATGAATTATTTTTTCAAATTCTGCAAATTGAGTTTGTCTAAAGATTGAACTTTTAAAAGAATTTAAAATGATTTCTAAAATTCTTTTTTTCATTTTCTTATCACTACTTGTTTTTAGTAAATAATCAAATAACAATAACTCATGAGTATTAGAAGCTATTTCAGCAAGTAATATTGAATAATTACTATATTGATAAGGATTAGTCACTCTTGAGTAATACGAATGCATTGAGTGACCAAGTTCATGGGCTAGAGTTTCTACTGAATTAAGTGTTTTATTATAATTTAATAATATATAAGGTTTAGTATCATAAGTGCCTGATGAATATGCTCCACTTGTTTTTCCTTTACTAGGATAAACATCAACCCAATTATTGTTTAAACCATCTTTTGCGATATTATAATATTCCAATCCCATAACTTTTAATGATTCTAAAACAATATCTTTAGCTTCTTCATATGAATATTCATGACTAATGTCTTCATTAAGTGGAACATATAAATCATACATATGTAATTCTTCTAAATTTAATTCATTTTTTCTAAGTTTCAAAAATTCATTAAATATACCCAAATTATTATTTACTGATTTAATCAAATTATCATAAATCTTTGGTTTAACTTTTTCTCCATCTAAATACATTGATAATGGATCTGAATATTTTCTAATCTTAGCCATTAAGATATTGTTTTTTACTTCTGTAATTAAACATTCACTTATTGAGTTAGAATGATTCTTATAATATTCATGATACTTAGTAAATGCTTCTTCTCTTATATTTCTATCTTTACTGGTAATAAAATTATGATAATTACCATGAGTTAATTCAGTACCATTAATAATTCCAAATAATGAATCAGAATCATTTAATTTATCAAATATTCTTGATTGAGTATCATGAATAGTCCCAGATAATGATAATAAATTTTCTTCTTTTAATGATAACATGTGTTTTTTATTTCGACGAATATTTTCAATAATAAATCGATATTCATCTAGGCCATCATATAATTGAAATTGCTTATCAAGATCTTTATTAGTAAATTTATTGATTTCATTATTAACAAAATCAGTGTTTACAGAATAAATATCTAACATGCCTTGTATTTTACTCATCATTAAGTTATTAGTATCATTTAAACTATCTAAATCATAATTTAAGTGAGCATAAGCAAATAATTTTGAAATATTTCGATCAATTTGAAATAATTTATATATTACTTCATAAAGATTAGATTTTATAATTTTTTTATATTTAATAAAATCAGTTATTTCTTCTTTACACTTATCAAACTCTTTTTCCCAAACATGGAAAGAAGGATAAATCTTATCCAAATCCCACATTTCTTTACTATTAGTTTTGGTCATATTTATCCTCCATTAATTTTTATTTTTCAACATATTCGGCTTCTTCAACTTTGCCTTCTTTATTTTTTTCTTCTTGTTCTTCTTTAGATTCAGGATTATTTTGTTCTTCCTTAGTTTTTTTAGCCATTTCTTCATATACTTTACTTGCTAAAGCATATGACTTTTCTTGTAAACTATCTTTTTTAGATTTGATATCATCAAGATCTGATCCTTCAAGAGATTTCTTTAATTCAGAAATAGCATCTTCAGCTTCTTTACGTTCTTTTTCATCAACCTTATCACCTAAATCTTTAATTGATTTTTCAGTGGCAAAGATTATTTGGTCAGCTTCATTTCTAAGTTCGGCTTCAGATTTACGTTTTTCATCGGCTTCTTTATTAGCTTCAGCCTCTTTAACCATTTTTTCTATTTCATCATCTGATAAATTAGTAGATGCTGTAATAGTAATAGATTGTTCTTTGTTAGTTCCTAAATCTTTAGCAGTAACATTAACAATTCCGTTAGCATCAATATCAAATGTTACTTCAATTTGAGGCACTCCTCTTGGAGCAGGTGGAATATTTCCTAATTGGAATCTTCCTAATGTCTTATTATCTGTGGCCATAGGTCTTTCACCTTGTAATACATGAACATCAACAGCTGGTTGACCATCTACTGCTGTAGAGAATACT
>CAZIUX010000021.1:0-10508 GCA_964542795.1 uncultured Muribaculaceae bacterium | reverse complement strand
ACAGTAACTATAGCCTAATCTATAAAACATATACTTAATAATCATTGATAAGTAAACATTCTTTATGATATTATAATCATAGGAATGGTGATTTTTATGCGGATATTTTTAATAAGTGGTAAAGCAAGAAATGGTAAAGATACAACAGGCAATTTCATTGCCTCATATTTAAAATCTAAAAATGAAACTTTTGTTAAGACTCAATATGGTAAATATATTAAAATGTACACAAATGAATTAACTGACTGGGATGGAAAAGAAGAAACAAAAAGTAATTATCGAGATTTCTTTCAAGAAATTGGAACTGAAATAATTAGAAAAAAGATGAATAAGGCCGATATGTTTGTAAGAAGAATGGCTGAAGATATTGAGGTATATGATAATTATGTTGATAATGTTATAATTACAGATGTTCGTTTTCCAATCGAAATTGATTATATAAAAGGCATATTTCCGAATGTTTATTCAATTAGAATAATTAGACCTAATTTTGAAAATGAATTAAGTAAAAAACAACAAAGTCATGTAACTGAAATGGCTTTATCTGATGATCAAAATTATGATTATATTATAATAAATGAAAGCTTAGATAAATTAGAAAAAGATGTTAACGAAATGTTGAAAGGATTGGATAAAGAATGAAAAAGTATCAAAAAAGAATTGTAGATATCATTTTTATTATAATAATTATTCTTTTTATTATTGAAGATATTAATAATAAAGACTTGGATTTTGAACTAAGCTTTTTTATTTACTTAGCAATAATTATTATCTATTCTTCAATTAGATTTCCTGATAAAAGATATGAATTAGATCACACTGATGAAAAGAAAGAAAAAATCTATGAAAGATATTTAACAAAGCAATATTCTCCTGGATTATTAAAATATATTGATGATTTTAAAATTGACAATGATACTAAAATAGCAACAATTATGTATTTAGAATTAAAAGGATTATTAGTTGTGAAAGATAGAATTTTAATGACTACAAGAAATCCTAAAGATTTAGATAAAAATTCTACGTATGTTTATAAATTAATTAAAGAAAATAATTTGAATAATTTTGATCTTCACCACTATCAAAAACTAATTGAAAGAGATTGTATAAAAAGAGAATTGCTAGAAAGAAAACCAAACACATCGCCAAAAGTATATATAAGAACTCTTAAAGCTCAAAACTTAAATAATATGATTGATGGTATTAAAAATTTTTTTAAAGATTTTAGCCAAATTGAAAGAAGAACTAAAGAAGAGTTTATTCTTTGGAAAGAATACTTAATGTATTCAGTATTATTTAATATTAATAAACAAGCTAAAGAAGAATATAAAAAAATAATAAATATCGAAATAATTTAAGTTATTTAGTGGATAGCCATGTTGTCACTAAATCTTAATCTATGATATTATATTAATGGCAATGAAAATAATATATTAGAAGGAATTGATCAAAATGAGAAAATTAACTGGTAGAGAATTAAGAAAATTATATTTAGAGTTTTTTGAAAGTAAAGAACACGCGATTATTCCTAGTGCTTCTTTAATTCCAGAAAATGATCCAACAGTTTTATTTACAACTGCCGGAATGCACCCTTTAGTGCCTTATTTACTAGGTGAAAAACATTCACTTGGTACAAGACTAACTAATGCTCAAAAATGTATTAGAACAGGGGATATTGATGATGTAGGTGATGCTTCTCATTTAACTTTTTTTGAAATGTTAGGTAACTGGAGTTTAGGGGATTATTTTAAAGAAGATGCAATTAAAATGAGCTATGAATTTTTAACTAGTCCTGAATATTTGAATATTCCTAAAGAAAAGTTATATTTTTCAGTATTTGGTGGAGAAGATTCTATTCCAAAAGATGAAGAAACATATAATATTTGGCGAAGCCTAGGTGTTAGTGAAGATCATTTATTTTATTTAGGAAAAAAACATAATTTTTGGATTCTTGGTTCCGGAGTTGGACCTTGTGGACCGGATACAGAAATGTTTTATGATACAGGAAAAGAAAAATGTAGTGAAGAATGTAGTCCTGCTTGTTCATGTGGCAAATACTTAGAAATCTGGAACGATGTCTTCATGCAATATAATTCTGATGGTAAAGGTAATTATACACCACTTGCAAAACCAAATGTTGATACGGGAATGGGACTTGAAAGAACTGTATCTGTATTAAATGGTCTATCATCTGTTTATGATTCTGATTTATTTGCAAATTTAAAATTAAAACTTGAAAATATTTCAGGTAAAAAATATGAAGATTATTTAAATAGTATGAGGATTATTTTAGATCATATAAGAACTGCAACATTTATCTTAGGTGATGATATTGGTCTTACGCCTTCAAATGTTGGACAAGGATATGTCTTAAGAAGAATAATTAGAAGAGCAATTCGTCATTTAAAAAAACTAGATGTTATTGAACATTCTTTAAATGAGTTAGCTAAAATAGTGATAAATGATTACTATGATATATATCCTGAATTAAAAAGAAATGAAGAATTTATTTTAAATGAATTATTAAAAGAAGAAATAAATTTTAATAAAACATTAGTTAGTGGTGAAAAATTATTTTATAAAGCTATAAAGCATTTAAATGGAAATAAATTACCAGGAAGTGAAGCATTTAAATTATTTGATACTTTTGGTTTCCCACTTGAAATGACTATTGAACTAGCTAAAGAAAATAATATTGAAGTTGATATTGAAGGGTTTACTGAAGCATTTAAACATCATCAAGAAATATCAAAAACTTTAGATGCTGGGGCATTTAAGGGTGGACTCGCAGATGATAGTTATGAAACAACTAAGTACCATACTTTAGCGCATATTTTACTTTCTTCATTAAAAGAAATGTTTGGAAAAGATACAGTTCAAAAGGGAAGTAACATTACTCAAGAAAGACTAAGATTTGATTTTAATTTAGATCATAAAATGACAGAAGAAGAAAAGGCAACTTTAGAAACAATGGTTAATAATAAAATAAAGACAAATACACCTGTTGTTTGTGAAATTATGACTTTAGATGAAGCTAAGAAAATAGGCGCTGAAGGAGTATTTGCTGATAAATATGGCGAGACTGTAAAAGTTTATACTATTAAGAATATTTCTTGTGAAATATGTGGTGGACCACATGTTAATAATACAAGTGAATTAGGAACTTTTAAAATAGCTAAAGAAGAATCATCAAGTGCTGGTGTAAGAAGAATAAAAGGAATATTAGAATAATATTCCTTTTAATATGCTATAATTTAACCTGTTAAGGAGAATTTATGACTAAGGGGCCTAAAATATCTTTTAGAGTTATGAGTGTTATTGAAAATATTAATTTATTAGCAATGTTTATTTATAGTGAATTAAATAAAAAAGACAATCTAACTATTGATTATCTAAAAAATAAATATCCTAAACTATCTCTAATTGATTTTAATAATATGGATGAAGAAAGTATTAAAGAAATATTGAAATCATTAATTAGTGATGAACTTAATCAGGAGTTAAGTGAAGTTAATATTAGTGATTTTCAAAACACTTGGAACTTAATTAACGATGAAGTAATAAATAACTTAAATAACGTTTTTAACACCATTTGGAGTGAAAACATAACTTGTAGGGTAGGTATAATGATATCTTGTCCAAGATATATAAATGACCGAATATTTGATCTTAATTATGAATTATGTAATAGTACATTTATTGAAGTGGTTATTCATGAATTATGTCATTTCTTGTTTTTTAAAAAATGGCAAGAATTATTTAATGATTATGATGAGAGTCATTATAATGAACCCCATCTTATCTGGTATTTAAGTGAAGCCATGATTGACCCATTATTAAATAATCGCATATTTACTAAATATACAAATCAAGATATTAAATCATATCAAATATTTTATGAAACATATATTAAAGATTTAAGTATTATTGATAAGTTAAGGACCATTATAAAGGACAATTCAGTTGAAGATGCAATTAAAAAAAGCTATTTACTATTTAAAGAAAATAAGAACATTATTATAAAAGACAATATTAATTAATATTGTCTTTTATTCTGCTGATTTTAATGACTCAATCATATCAATTTTTTTTAAAATAAAATGGGTAAATAACCTAACTATATATAAAAACATAATTGTTGCAAAAGTAGAAAAAATATAACTTGCGATATTAATATTTTTTAAGAACACCATATTATTTGGTTCGGCTAAGATAACAATAAATTTATGTAAAATAGAACCAAATATTAAACCAACAATGATTCCAAGGAAAGTTAGAATTAAAGTTTCACGATAAACATAAACGTTAACTTCTTTATCATTAAATCCTAATACTTTTAATGTGGCAATTTCTCTTACTCTTTCATTAACATTTATAGAAGTTAAATTATAGAGAATTATTAAAGCTAAGAATGCAGCAGCAAGGATAATTATAAAAACTATTTTATTTAAACCACTGATGATACTTTGGAAAAATTTAATATTGTCTTCAGTATAGTTAATTGCAGTTATCTCTTTATTTTTTAGTAAATTAGTACTTAAATCTTGATAATTATCATCATCTATTTTAATTAGTAAAGAATTATAATTAACCATTTCTTCAAAGATTAATTCATAATAATTTTCACTCATATAAATGTAATTAAGTAAGTAATTATCAACTATTCCTTTAACTTGGACAATAAATAATTTGTTAATATTATTTCTAATTTTTAAATTATCATTTATTTTTATATTTAGTAGTTCAGCCATTCTTTTAGTAATATATACACCATATTCAGGTATTATTAATTCTTTTTTATTATTTATGTCTTTAAGTGAAATATATTTATTAATCTCATTTGTTTCTGGAACTATTAAGGTTACTTGATAATTTTTTGAATCATCTGTTTTAAAGGTAAACCCCTCTTGTTTAATTAGCATTTTTTCATTAATAGAATTGTTATGTAAAGTTTTATTTAAATCATAACTTAATGCAGTAATTTCTTTATTTAACATGACTGTTCCTTGGTATTTAATAGTATCTTTAAATTGTAGATTAGATATTTCTTCTATTGAATCTCTAATACCAAATCCAGCTAATAAAAGAGCAGTAGATCCAGCAATTCCAACGACTGTCATGATAATTCTTTTTTTGTAACGAAAAATATTTCTAATGGTAACTTTCCAAGTAAAAGAAAATTTCTTCCATATTGTATATTTTTCAATAAATACCTTTTTTCCCTTTTTGGGAGCTTTTGGGCGAAGGAGTTCAGCGGTTATTATTTTTAATTCTTTAGTTGTACCATAAATTGTGATACTTATTATTAGAGAGTATGAAATAATAAGCATAATAATAAGTGATAATATATTTATATCCACTTCTAATTTTGGAACGATATAATTGGTTCCAAAAATATTATAAACTACTCTTGGAATTATGCTGTAACCAATTGATAAACCGAGTATTAATCCAATGGAAGTTGCAAATAGGACATAAAATAAATAGCCACTCATAATTCTTTTATTAGAGTATCCTAATGCTTTATAGATTCCAATTTCTGTTCTTTCTTCTTCAATCATTCTTGAAATAGTATTTAATGTCATTAATGCTACTATCAAGATAAAGAAAAGAGGAAATAAGCCAGATATTTTTTCAACTGTTGAAGCATCGTTATAAAATTCATTATAACCAAGATTGTCATTACGATCTAATAAATACCAAACAGGTTCTTCAACTTCTTTTAATTCTTCCTTAGCTTCATTTATTTTTTTCTTCGCATTATTTTTTTCTGTATTTAATTTTGAAATTCCTTCATTATATTTTGTATAAGCTGTGTTTAATTCTTTCTCGTTATCAAGTAATTTGTTATTTTCCTCACTTAATAATATTTTAGCCTCATTAATCTTATTGTTTAATTTTATTTCTTCTTCATTTAATTTGTTTAAATTATTATTTAATAAATCATAATTTGTTTTTAGAGTAGATAATTCATTTATATTTGTTTCTAACTCAGTTTTTTTATTTATATAGTCTTGATCATTTGGATCTAAATTATTAAGAATAGTACTAAAATTATATATTTGTTCATCTAGTTTTTCTGGTGTTAGATCTAATCCCTTAATAGTATCATTAAGAATTTTCAGATTATTTTTTACTTCATTTTTATTATCGTTAATTATTTTTAAATTGTTACTTAATTCATCTTCTAGATTAATTTCTTGATTACTTAATGTTAATTTAGCATCATCAATTAATTTTTTGTTTTCATCTAATTCTTTTTTGGCAATATTTAATTTTTTTTCTTCTTTGGAAATCTTATTATTAACTTCGCTTTGAATATCATTAATTTTATCAGTTGCTTCAGATAATATTTCCTCATAACGAATTGCTTCTCTTATTGGTTTAAGAGTTAATAATTCTTCGTATAACAAATTAAATTTTTGATCGTATTTATCAGTATAGGCATTTTCTTCTATTGTATCTTTTGCTGTTAAATATATATCTGTATAAACATCATAATTAAATGCTCCTTTATTAATATATAAAAAACCCTCTAATTTACCATTCCCAACTTTTGAAACTCCTTTTTCTTCTTTTCTTAAGTAGGAAACAGAATCAACTAGGCCAACAACTTTACAAGAAGAAGTATTTAAATATTTTGTTTCACTGCCTAAGAATGTCAGATTTTGGTTTAATTTGAATACGGTTGCATCTGCTAAGCATTCATTTATATTTTTAGGATACTTTCCTTTTATTATTTTTACTAAATTTATTTCACTTTCTAGGGCATGAATTCGAATCGAGTATCCATCAATTAAAACATCACTTGAATATGAGGGTATTACTTTATCGATGTAATTTAATTTTTTTAATGACTCGACATCATTTTCCGTTAAGCCAAGAGAACTAACAATTTTAACATCACTATAATAATGATTATCATAATATTTTTCGATGGTATTTATCATAGTTGGAAATGTTTCTCTTAATCCAGCAAAAAAGCCAATTCCCAAAGAGACAATTAATAAAACAGATAAGAATCTGCCAAAACTTTTTTTAATTTTTCTAATTGTCGATTTAAGAATTAACTTCATATTACCAATTTAAATCCTTTACTAATTTTGGATTATCATTAATGATTATTTCTTCAATAGTACCATTCTTCATTTTTATAACCTTATCAGCCATATCTGAAATAACAGAATTGTGGGTAATAATAACTGTAGTCATTTCTAAATTATGAGCAGTACTTTGAAGAAGTTCTAGAATCTTTTTTCCGGTTTTCGAGTCTAATGCTCCAGTTGGTTCATCACATAAAAGTAGTTTTGGTTTTTTAGCTAAGGCCCTTGCAATTGCAACTCTTTGTTGTTCTCCTCCAGATAATTGGGCAGGAAAATTATTAATTCTTTCATTAAGTCCAACTTTCGTTAAAGCATCTTCTGGTTCCATTGTTTCTTTAACGATTTGACTTGCTAATTCGACGTTTTCAAGAGCAGTTAAATTTTGAACTAGATTATAAAATTGAAAGACAAAGCCAATATCATTTTTTCGATAATTAACAAGTTCATTCTTAGTATATTTTGTTATATTTTTATTATCGACAATTAAAGTTCCAGAATCGGCATTGTCCATTCCACCTAAAATATTTAATATAGTTGTTTTTCCTGCTCCAGAAGGACCTAAAACAACTACTAATTCACCTTTTTCAATGTTAAATGAAACTGAGGAAACAGCATTAATAGTAACTTCTCCCATTTGATAACTTTTTCTAATGTTTTTAAGTTCAATAAATGCCATAATAAACACATCCTTAATGATTTAAGTATATCATATAATAAGCAGTTATTATCAATAATCAAATGTAGTATATAGGCTTTTTGGGGATTAATCATTATTAATTGCATAATTAAATCATATAGAGTATTATTATACTAGGTGAGTAATAATGAATAATCAAAGGGGCCAAGCACTAGTTGAATACTTACTAATCATCATTATAGTCTCAACAATAGCAATTGCCGTTATTGGTTTTTTTGCTGATCAAATAACAGATGCTGTTACGAAAATAAGTTGCAATTTAACGAATACAACTTATGTTGAAGGAAAGTCACCCGGTGAAGGAAAGTGCGTAAAATGAACCGTAGAGGACAAGCATTAATTGAATTTATTATTATTGCACCTATTTTAATTTTTATTTTGTTAGCTATCGTTGATTTTGGCATGATTTTTTCTAAAAGCAATCGACTAGAGGGACTAGCAAGTGATGTAATTGAGATGTATAAAAATTCTGAACCGTTCGATAAGATTAACTTATTTGTTAAAAATGAAAGTAAAAATATCGATGTTTTAGTAGAAAACGAAGATAATAAATATATAAGAATTAATTTAAAAGAAAAATTTAATGTAATGACTCCGGGACTTAATTTAATATTAGGAAACCCATATTTAATAGAAGTAAATAGAGTGATATATTATGAATAATAAAGGTCAAACATTAGTAATTTTTATTATTATGATGCCAATAATTCTTCTTATATTTACCTTGGTTATTGATCTTGGGTATGTCTCAAAAGAAAAAATAAAAATTGATAGTACTCTTAGGGTGATAATGCGAAATGTTTTAGAAAAAGAAACCTTTAGCAAGGAAATGATCGATGATTTAATAGAAAAAAATGAACTAACTTATGATGATTATAAATATAGTTATGAAAATGGTTTATTAAAAATTAATATAACTAAGAATATTAAAAGCATTTTAGGTAAGATTATTAATACAGATATTTATAAAATAGAAATTAAATTGACTGGTTACATTGAAAATGATAAAATTATTATAGAAAAAGGGTAAGATATGGCGAGTAAAAAGGGACGTACAGTGTGCATTTTTTCTGCAAAAGGTGGGGTTGGTAAAACTATTCTCACACTTAATTTAGCAGGAATTTGTGAAAGATTAAAAAGAAAAACATTAATAATCGACCTAGACTTAACGGGTGGCGGTCTTTCTGTTGCCTTAAATCGCTTTAACCAAAGAACTATTTATAATTTGGTTGATGATTTATCCAACAACCGAAGAAAAGATTACCTTGAATATGTTACTAAGTATGATGAATATATAGATTTTTTAGCATCTCCTCGTGATCCTAGACAAGGTAATAAAATTGATTCATTCTTTATTAATGCAATTATCGAACAAGCATCTTATTTATATGACGTTGTTTTAATTGATATGAGTCATGTTATAAATGATGTTAATTTAGTTACACTAGATAAAGTAGATAAAATATTATTCTTAATGACTAATGATCCATTAGAACTTAAAAATATGAAATCAATTATGAGTATATTTAGGGACTTAGATATAGATAAATATAAAGTAATATTAAATAATAGCCGTGATATAAATAAGAATTATTTTAGTTTATTTGATATAAAAAATATTATTAAAACTAATATTGATTATACATTAACACCTAAATTTTATATAAAAAATATTGATTCTTATATTATGAATGGTCAAATAGTAACCCTTCATCCAAGATGTGAATCGATATTTCCTAAAGATTACTTAACATTATCAACAATTATGATTGAAATACTAGGCGAAGGATTAGGTGATAAACGTGAGTAAATTATTAACGGAAGCTTTTGATGTTAAAAAGACAAAAGCTAATATTACTGGGGTAACAGATTATGAAATTTTTCCTGATAAATCCTTGCTTGAAGATTTAAGAACAAAAATTATTGAAAACATTATTGATAAAGATATTCCTAAAGATAAAAATCTCCAAGAATATGTTAATGAAGTAATTGATTCTTCTTTAGAAGGTTATGATTTATCTAATCTTGAAAGAAGCCACATTTTTAATTTAATTGATGATGAAATTAATGGTTATGGACCAATTAGTGAATTACTTAAAGATAAAAACATTACAGAAATAATGATTAATGGACCAGACGATGTCTACATTGAAATAGATGGAAAATTAATAAAAGATGAAGGTGTTTCTTTTATTAATGATGAACACATAATAAGAACTGTTCAAAGATTAATTCAACCAATGGGGAGAACAATTGATGCGAATAATCCAATGGTAGACTCAAGATTAGATTCAGGAGCAAGAATAAACGCGATTATTCCTCCTTTATCAATTAATGGCCCGATAGTAACAATTCGTAAGTTTAAAGCAAATATGTCTTTTCCTGAAGATTTAATTCGTCAAGGAACACTTACTTCAGAAATGGCTAATTTTTTAGAATGTGCTGTTAAAGCACGACTAAATATTATTATTGCTGGTGGTACTGGTTCTGGTAAAACAACACTTTTAAATGTTTTAAGTAATTTTATTCCAGAAGGCGAAAGAATCATTACAATTGAAGATGCAGCAGAACTAAAATTAAGTCATAAGCATTTAATATCCTTAGAAACAAAAACTACAAACTATGAGAATGAAGGAGAAGTTTCAATTCGTGATTTAGTTATTAATGCTCTAAGAATGAGACCAGATCGTATTGTTGTTGGAGAAGTT
>CAZIUX010000020.1:1141-10696 GCA_964542795.1 uncultured Muribaculaceae bacterium | reverse complement strand
ATAGTAGTAAAATATGCATATGAAAAGCCGATTATAAATGATATAAGAGTTATTACTGAAATAATTATTATTATTTTTTTGTTTTTCATTTATTCTCCTAGTCTAATTATATATAAAATACTATCTATTGTCTAGATAGTATTTTGTTTATTAAATCATCAAAAATGGTTTGGCTTTAGTATTATCTTTTGCATATTCTTGATAAATGGCAAGCGGTTTATTTTCTTCATTATAATAAACATGATATTTGGTTGTGAATTCTTTATCAATCACAGCACCATTTGTAATTAGTTTTTCTTTATCACCATTTACTTTAGAACTAGGATAATTAAGTAAAATATCTTTTAAAGGAATTATTTTTGTTAAATCACTACTAAGTTCACTTAATGATAAAGCATCTTCAATTCGATAATTGCCTTGTTTAGTTCTTGTTAATGAAGTCATTATAGCTCCACATCCAAGTTTATTTCCTATATCATTAATTAGACTTCTTATGTATGTACCTTTTGATACTAAAACTTTAAAAGTAACTAAATCATTTTCGATATTAATAATCTCTATTTCTTTAATATTAACTCTCCTTTTAGGAAGAATTACTTTTTCATTATTTCTTGCATAATTATAAAGTCTTTTTCCATGAACTTTTACAGCTGAATAGATTGGTACTTCTTGTTCATATTCACATTTAAAACTATTTATAGCATTAATTATGTCATTGTAATCAAAACTCACATCATTTTGACTAAGAACGGTTCCCTCAATATCATAAGTATCAGTTTTAGTTCCTAACTTCATTGTTGCAACATATTCTTTATCTTGAGTATTTAAGATATCTATAAGTTTTGTACATTTGCCTAAAGCGACAACTAAAACGCCTGTCGCTAAAGGATCAAGCGTTCCAGCATGACCTATTTTTTTCATTTCAAATAAGTCATTTAAATAATTAACTACATCACGGCTAGTTGAACCGGATTCTTTATTAATAATTATTATTCCATCCATAATAATTACTCTTTATTATGAATTTTTTCAATTAATTTTTCGATTTTATTTCCATATTCGATTGATTCATCAAAGATAAATATTAGTTCTGGAGTATGGCGCAGTTTAATATTATTGGCAAGTAAATATCTTAAACGAGAATTTGAATTAGTTAATTCATTCATGATTTCTTCTTTAGAATAATTACCTATATAAGTAAAATATACTTTAGCAAAACTCAAATCATTTGTTACTTCACAAGCAGTTAAGTTAACATTCTTAAGTAAATCGTTATTTAATTCATTAACTATTATTCTACTTAATTCTTTTAATACTGAAGATGAAATTCTACTAAACTTTACCTTCATCTTTTTACCTCAACGACTTCATATATTTCTAAAATGTCGCCTTCTTTAATATCATTGAAGTTTGCAACAGTTATTCCACATTCAAATCCTTGTTTTACTTCTTTAACATCAGCTTGTTCTCTTTGTAATGAAGAAATCTTTGTGTCTATCAAAACATTTGAATCTCTAATTACTCGTAATTTAGAATTATTTTTTACTAACCCGTCTAATATATAAGACCCAGCTATTGTACCAACTTTTGAAAATTTAAATAATCTTCTTACCTCAACATGTCCGATAACTTTTTCTTCAAATTCAGGATCTAACATTCCCTTCATTGCAAGTTCCATATCTTCAATTAATTTATATATTATTGTATAAAGTCTTATTTCAACACCGTAACCTTTAGCAAATTCTTTAGTTACACTTGATGGAACAACATTAAATCCAATAACGATTGCATTACTTGTTTGAGCTAGTACAACATCACTTTCCGTGATAGTTCCAACTCCACTTCTAATAACACTAACCTTAACTCCAGATACTTCGATTTTTTCTAAAGCATTCTTAACTGCTTCTTCTGAACCTCTTACATCTGCTTTTAAAACAACATTAATTTCTTTAACGCCTGATTGAATATGTGCGAACAAATCATCCATGTTAACCGCTATTTTTTGATTTCTTTTACTTTTTGCTTCAACTTCTCTTTTATAAGCTACATTTTTTGCTTCAGCATCAGTTTCAAATGCCATGAATAAATCACCAGCACTTGGATTATCTCCAATACCAGTTATTACAACTGGCATGCTTGGTAGTGCTTCTATTATATCTTTACCTAAGTCATTTTTCATTGTTCTAACATGACCTAGAATAGTTCCAGCAACAATTGGATCACCTATTCTTAGTGTTCCATTTTGAATTAATAATGTAGCAGTACATCCTGTATGAATATCACATGATGATTCAATTACTGTTCCAAGAGCATATCTTGATGGATTTGTTTTTAATTCTAACATTTCACCAATAGCAATAATTGTTTTTAAAAGTTCATCAATACCCTCACCAGTAATAGCAGATATTTTAACAAATGGATATTGTCCACCCCAACTTTCTGGAGTGATATTTAATTCAGCCATTTCTGTATATACTCTGTCTATATTTACACCTGGTTTATCAATTTTATTAATTGCAACAATTATTGGTACTTTAGCTGCTAAGGCATGATCAATTGCTTCTTTAGTTTGAGGTTTAACACCATCATCAGCCGCAACAATAATTATTACTATATCGGTTATTTTTGCTCCTCTAGCACGCATTTCAGTGAAAGCTGCATGACCAGGAGTATCAATAAAGGTTAATTTTTCATTATTATATTCAATTTGGTAAGCTCCAATATGTTGAGTAATCCCGCCACTTTCTTTATCAACTACATGTGAAGAACGGATATAATCAAGCAAAGATGTTTTACCATGGTCAACATGGCCCATAATAGTAATTACAGGTGCCCTTTTTACTAAGTTTTTTTCTTCGTCTATAACTTCATATTCTTCAAAATTAGTTATATCCCTTGTTTCTTCTTTTTTTAGGGTTTTATTACAATAAGATGCAATTATTTCGGCATTTTCAAAATCAATATTACTATTTAAAGGCATCATTAAACCAAGGCCCATTAATTGTTTAATAATTTGAGAGCCATCTAAATCTAATGCAGTCGCTAAATCAGAAACAGTCATTCCTTCAGTAAATAAAATTACTCCTTCAAGACCACAAGAGTTTGACATTAATTTTTCTTTACTCTTGTACATCTCTTTTTTCTTAGCTTTATAATCTTCTTTAGTAACCTCAGAATCCTGTTTTTTCTTGATTTTTTCCTTGGTGTAGTTTTCATCTTCTTCTATAATCTTAATATTTTCAACAATGCTTTGAACCTTTTCTTCTAAAATTTCTTCTTCTTCAAAATCAAGCTCATCATCGGCACTGATAATTTTCAAAGTATTATCTAACATAATTATTTCATCATCAGATAACATTGAAGTAGCATCAACTGCTTTAATGCCTAATTCTTTACATTTTTTGAGAATTTCTGCGACAGATAAGTCCATTTCGGTTGCATATTCTTTTACACTCATCATAAGATTCACCTCTTTCTATTTATTTATTTCTTTTTCTAAGCTAGTAAAAATCTCTTCATCAATATTCATATCAAATATTTTTGGTAATTTTTTTCTAGCATCATTAATTATTTTTAAATCTTTTTTAAGATATATTCCATGTCCATTTTGTTTTCCTGTTGGATCATAAATTATTTTATTATCTTTAGTTTTTATTATTCTGAATAATTCTATCTTAGGTAATTGTTCATTTGTAATTATACATTTTCTTAAAGAAATTTTTTTAGTTTTCTCCGCCATTTTTATTACCTTCTTCATTTATCTGAGAAAGGGTTTTAACACTTATTTTATATTTTGTCAATTTACTAGCAAGAATAACATTACTCCCCTTTTTGCCAATAGCTAGTGGAAGATTTTCTTCACTGACTATTGCCAAGGCTGTTTTGTCTTCTTCCGAAATAATATTTACAGAAACATTTTTTGCAGGACTTAAGGCATTAGCAATAAATATTGCTGGATTTTCATTATATAATATTAAGTCGATTTTTTCGCCATTTAACTCTTTAAGAATGTTTGCAATTCTTGAACCTCTTTCGCCAATACAAGCTCCAATTGGATCAACTTTTTCATAATTTGTAAAAACCGCAATTTTACTTCTAATCCCAGCTTCACGAGCAACAGCATATAATGATATTGACCCATCAGCAAGTTCAGGTATTTCTGATTCTATCAATCTTTTTACAAATCCAAAATGTTTACGAGATAGTAAGATGACTGGTCCTCTAAGTCCTATTTCTACTTTTGTAATATAGACTTTAATACTAGATCCCATCTTGACTTCTTCGCCTGGAATCATTTCTGTTTTTGGTAATATTCCTCTTGTTTTTCCTAAATCTACATAATAGTTCCTGTTGTCTTCCATTGCTAAAAGACCAACCATCATTTCATCTTGTTTATTAGAAAATTCTTCAAGAATATTTTCTTTTTCTGCTTCTCTAATTTTTTGCATTAATACTTGTTTAGCCGTTCCTGCAGCTATTCTTCCAAAATCTTGAGGAGTTACTTCAGTTTCAATTACATCACCAATTTTTGCTTTAGGATATGTTTCTTTTATTTCATCAAGTAATACTTCAGCACTTAAATCATATTCTACAGGACTATTTCCTTCTTCGTCTAATTCAGTGTAATCATCTACTACAACTAAGTATGAAATTACTTTTATTTCTCCTGTTTTTCGGTCAATCGTTACTTTTACATTAGTTTTTGAATCAAAATTTTTCTTGTATGCTGTGATAAGTGCTTGTTCCATTCCATTAAAAACAACATCTTCACTAACTTTCTTTTCTTTAACTATATTATTAACTGCTTTTATAAATTCTTTACCGTCCATTTAATTACTCTTCCTTTCTTTACTTGATATATCAAGAATATAGTCGTTTTCTTTAATATCATAACTATCTATTATTGGATTTATTATTTCTGTAGATTCTACTATTGTATCCAAATCTAAACCACCTACTTTGTCTAAAGTGATTTTTAAAAATAAATAATTATTCTCTTTTTCCATAATAATTGAATCAACAAATATCTCTTTAGCTTTTAATGATTCGTTAATTAATTCAGATAATTTTACAAATCTTTCTTCCATAATACCTCCATTTAAGAATAAAAGTGGGATTAAATGCCCACTTTCCTCGTCCAAAACGATTATAACAAATCAAGCCTAAGATGTAAAGTTTTTTAAAATAAAAAGCAGTTACTCTAAACTGCTTAAATATCTTTTTTTTATTTCATCTTCGACAAAATTATATTCTTCATTATTATCAATAGCATCTAGTGAAATAGTATCCCCTTCTTCAATAACTTTAGAGGCCATCAATTCAGCTTCTTTTATATTATCAAGTGTATAAATCAAATAGTCTTGGTTATTAATAGGATTTGTGATGATATCTTTAACACTAATTGTTACATCTTGATTATTTAATGATACGATTAATTTATTATCTGTCATAGTTTCAACCCATTGTCTTTCTCAACATTCATTTGAGGATTAATGGTTGAAAAGCCTTTCAAGATAATCTTAAATTTAGATTCTTTTACTTTAGAATGAAATCTTTCCATTCTTGTAACTCTTTCTTTAACGTCAGATGGTTTAGATCCTAAATCAGCTGAATTATCTATTTGATCTATTGGTTTGGGCACCACAGGTTTTTCGCTTTCAGCAGGTTTAATAGGTTCAGAAGGAGAAAGTTTTTCAGGAATGGATGAATTAGTAACATCTGGTTTTGGTTTTATAATACTTGGTTCTTCACCCTTGGAATCAGAAGTTTCTTTTTCTTCTTCACTTTTAAATTTATATTTTTCTTGGTTTTCTTTAAGCATTTCAATTATTTGTTTAGGGCCTTCATAAACGACATATTTAAAACCTTTTTTGACAGCTTTAGCTGCAGAAGAAATTAAATCATTAGCTGCTTGATCAACCCCAGTTAAGAAGACACCTGCTCCAATTTGAACATCTAGTTTTGTTCCTTTTCTATTCAACATTTTTATCCTGCCAGCTAATATTTCAGCTTTTTTTTCACTAGCAATTCTTTCTTCTTCACTAATTGTTGAATCTTTCAAAAAATCGTTTATTTTATCGAATGAAGCTGTAACAGCTTTCAATTCTTGTCTATTATTTTCCATAGCAATAACTTCTTTTTTAAGCGTGTCCTTAGTTATAGACTCAACATTTTTTCTCTTTTTTAATAATTTTTTTGTATAAGAAAGAATTTTTTTATTAGTAACTTTTCTTTGATTAGCTTCTATTTTACCTTGTTTTTGTTGTAGAGATTTCATTTTAGTTCTTAAGTCGTTGACTCTCGCGGTTACTTGTTTTTTTGTAAGTGTTCCACTTATTATTTTCCCGGTGGCATCAGTTTTAATTAATTGGCTTTTTAAGACTTCAATTTGATTTTCTAGACCAACTATTTTTGGATTAATAAATCTATCTACATAATATGATCTAACTGCAAAAGAAAGATTTAATGGAATATCTTTTGCCTTAACCATAATAGAAGTGTTCTCATCTTCGACACCATGGAATAGTTCTTTTTCTGTTTGTTTTGTTTTTATATATTCAATTTTAGCACTATAGTATTTAATTTGATCTTCAATTATCTTTATTCTTCTTCCAAGTTCTCTTTTGCTAACTTCATTATTAACATGATTAGATTCTAATGCTACATTTGTTATTTTTCTTATTTCAGTTAAACAATCAATCTCTTTATTATAATGTTCAATAATACTACTTTTTAAGTCTGATAAACCAACTGAAAGGGGATTTGTTTCATCAAAACTAACTTTTTTTTCTGATTTAGGACTAGATTCTTCAGCAATTATTCTACTAAGCACACCATTTAGTTCATCAAGAGAAGCATTCTTATTCACGGTTTTACGAATTTTCGCTTCATTTATAAAAGTAATAAGATATCTAATACCATTTTTTGAAGAATCATCACCATTATTTAAAGAACTGAAATCCATAATTGAATATTTTCCCAAATCTTCAACACTATTTTCTTGTGTGAACTCACTTAAAACAACATCTTCGTTTACCGAATCAGTTACTTTTTTGAGGCTTGTTAATAATTTTTCAAACCTAGATTTTTTTTCTAACGAAAAAGTTTCTTTTGATGTACTTAATTTATTAACAGCTTCTTCTAATAACTTAATTGCTAATTCAAGGTTATTCGTCACTTTCAGAAACCTCTTTATCATTTGCTAATTCTAGTAATAAATTACTAACATGTTTATATTCTTCTTCATCTTCTATTGTGTCTAGGGAAAATGAATCTTCTTTTTCATTTAAGACTGATGCAAATATTTGATCTTCAGGAAGATTATCAATTGTATAAAAAATATATTCTTTGTTATATTCTTCAGATGTAATAATATCTATTACATCAATAGTAATATCCTTCCCATTTAGTTTAACATTTAATTTATTATCTCCGTCTTGCATAAATCCACCCTTTCTTTACTTATATAAAGTATATCATTATTTTTAATTATTTGCTTTTAAACCTAATAATTTTATGTAAACATCATACCAAGAATATGCACGGTAAATATTTGAACCCTGTAAATGATGATTATACAAAGCATCAAAACAAATTACTGGTAAGGCTTTAGAAATCATTTCTACATTTCTAGGTTTATCTTCAATCATGACATCTAATTTTAGTTCTCTACAAGTATTTACTTTATCTTCAACCGAAAATACTATTTCATCAAAATAAATATTATTCGCAATTAACCACGACTTAACCATCTCTTGGATTTCTTCTTGAGGAAGTGTGTTTTCATTGTCTCCTCCTCTAGCGGTCATTATTAAAATGTAATTACCTTCTTCATGTAATTTATCAATTATTTCTTTTGCATAATCTCTTGGTTTTAAATTAACTCCATAATCATAAATATGATCAATCCAAAATTCATTATCTTTAGTATTATTTACTGCAAATAAATCGCTTATCTCATACCCTTTTGGATTACTTAATCCAATTTTATATTTATTCCAAAAATAACTAGTGCCTTTATTTACTTGATATGACCACATATCAGTCAAAACTCCATCAACATCTATTCCTATTTTCATAACTTTTTTCCTCTCATCGTTTAATTAGAACTTTTTGAAATATATCCATTTCACGAAAATGATAATACCTGACTGTTTTTTTAATTTCCTGACTGATTTCCATAAATAACCTTGCTTCTTCATCCGTTAATTTAAATGTCTGAATAAATTTTACTATCTCATAATATGATGCTTTTAACATTATTTCAATAATTTCTTCTCGTGATATAATTCTCTTTATGGATAAATTTTTACAAGCATACATGTCATAATAGCCATTATAATCATCATCATATGAATCTAAATCAAATCCTGTATCTTCTGTATAAACTTCGGCTACAATTATTTCTTCTTCTTTATTGAAATACCGAAACACATCACTTAAATATGTACAAAAATGAAATCCATTTCCACCCATACCAAATTCAATTTCTCCATTTGCATGGTATGTTTTGCCTACTTCAAAGGCCACTCCATAACGGTTTTTTAATCCGGCTCCAAAAGCTTTATATCCTTTTATCATAAATATCCCCCAGATAATTTAATTATATTTTAAAAATATTATTTATTCTCATTTTCAACTGCTTGCGTTGCTTCTTTTTTGCTTCCAGTAGTTGACCTAATTGAGAATGCAACGTTTACGATGTGATCAGATACTCTTTGATATTTCAACAGGATACATTCCCAGCATCTAATCTTACTACATGTTCATTACGACTAAACGTTATTTGTTTTTTGTTTTAAATGTTCTAAAATAGTAAAACATTCAACATGATAAGTATAAGGAAACATATCAAGTAAGATAATTTTCTTAACTGAATATTCATTTAATAATTTTAAGTCTCTTACTAAAGTAATTGGATCACAAGATACATAAATAATTTTATTTGGTTTAACACTTAAAATATTATTTATGCCCACGTTTGTTAATCCTTTTCTTGGTGGATCAATTACTATAGTACTTATTTTATCTGGAATTTTATTTATTGTTTTAGAAGCATCTCCTAATAAGAAGAAAACATTATTGGCATTATTCATTTTAGCGTTTAATAAAGCATCAGAAATATTACTACTACTATTATCTACCCCAAATACTTTTGTAGCATTTAAAGAGGCCGGAATTGTCAAAGAACCAACACCACAATAAAGGTCTAAAACTATTTCATTACTTATGTTTTCGGTAATTAAATTATGCAAATGACTATTGATTTGATTATTAACTTGAAAGAAAGAATTAATTGAAACATTATATATTTTCTTATTAATAATTTCCATAAAATGATCTGAACCAATTACAGTTTCTCCATTAACAACAATTCCAACTATTTTATAATTGGTTAAGTTATCAAAATTAATTTGATCTTTAGTTTCAATGTTAATTAATAGTTCATCATTATAATTACTTCTAATTGTTATTAAGCCATTATTTAAACCAATTAATTTAATACATTTTATAAAACTATTTATTGATTCTTTGGCATTATAACAATAATCAATT
>CAZIUX010000020.1:0-1131 GCA_964542795.1 uncultured Muribaculaceae bacterium | reverse complement strand
TTGGAACAATAACATTTGTTTCTTCTTCAAAGTAACCAATTTTATCATTTACTACTTTTAAACTTACTTTATTTCTATAATTATCATTACTAGGGATAATTTCTGGATTAATATTTAAGTTTAAATTTCTCTTAAATAATTCAATTATTTTATTCTTTTTATATTCTAATGTTTCTTGATAAGATGTATGTCTTAAATTACATCCAGAACAACTATCAAAGAATAAGCATTTACTTTTTTTTCTTTTTGAAGAAGAAGTAATAACTTTGTTTAGTTTTCCTTCAGTATATTTAGTTTTATCTTTAACAATTTCTACATCTACTACTTCATCTTTTAATGTTTTAGGGACAAATAAAACCTTCTCATTTAAATGAGCTATTCCTTGAGCAAAATTATCAAGTTTTGTTATTTTTACTTCCATATTACCTTTAAATATGTTTTTTTACCTTTTTGAATAATCATATAGTCATCAATTAAATATTTTGAGTCAATAATAAAATTAGGATCAATTATTTTTTCTTGATTAATTAATAACCCACCTTGGGAAACTAATCTTCTTGCTTCAGATTTTGACGGCACAAGATCGGTTAAGACAAGTAAATCATTAACATTAATACCTAGTTCTAGAGTACTTAGTTCTAAAGTAATACTTGGCATATTTTCACTTACACCACCAACACTAAATAATTCTTCACTAGTCTTTTTAGCAAGATTTGCTTCTTCTTCGCCATGAACAAACTTAGTTACTTCATAAGCTAAAGTCTTAGCTGCTAATCTTTTTTCTGGTTCTTCTAAATGATTCTTTTCAATTCGTTCTATTTCTTCTTGAGATAAAAAGGTGAATCTTTTTAATCTTTCAATTACGATATCATCTTCAGTATTATAAAAGAATTGGTAAAAATCATATACTGATGTTTTTTCTTTATCTAACCAAACTGATTCTCCAGATGAGGTTTTACCAAATTTAGATCCGTCTTTTTTTAATACTAAAGGCATCGTAAAGGCATAAGCATTTCCGTTTATTTTTTTACGGATTAATTCAATCCCGGCAGTAATATTACCCCATTGATCTTGACCGGCTACTTGTAGGGTTACACCTTTATTTTCATATAACCATAAAAAATCCAAGGC
>CAZIUX010000019.1:0-11277 GCA_964542795.1 uncultured Muribaculaceae bacterium | reverse complement strand
AATGATGCCAATAATGAGTGGAGAAACTGCATTAAAAATTTTAAAAGAAGATCCTAGTTTTAATGTGCCGGTTATTGCACTTACAGCTGATGCAGTATCGGGCGCAAAAGAAAAATATTTATCACAAGGATTTGCCGATTATATTTCTAAACCATTTAGTAAAGATCAAATTAAAGTAAAACTAGATAACATATTTAAAAAATAGCTTATTCATGTTATAATAAATTACACGGGGTCGTCATTGGGTTCGACAGAGTACGTAAGTTAGTTAAAACGCAAGTAGTAGTTATGCTTTAAATAACACAAAAAATTTTAAATGACAACGAATTAACTTTCGCTCCTGCATTCGCTTAATTTAGCGGCAAGAGGCTTCTTCTTACTTTCACTCATAGAGTAAAAAAGAGGCTCATAAATATGAGTTATATTAATTGATTTGTTTAGGATTAATTAATGAAACTAACTAAACTTAGTTAATCAGTGGTCAGTTAGAAGCCAAACTAATTAATGAAATTAAATTCTAACTAAACTTGTAGACATTAATTAAATAATACTTTGGACAGGAGTTCAACTCTCCTCGGCTCCACCAAAATGAAATATACTAACCTGATGGTTAGTTTTTTTATACAAAACATATATTATATAAACTCGATTAAACTATTTTGATATTGTTTTATTGACTAAAATTAATGAATGAGCTAGAATATCAATCAATCGAAAAGGGGTAGTTGTAAATGGCTCTAGAATTTGGTAGTGAAAAACCTACTTATTATAAACCATATAACCTGTTGGATTTTTTATATGGCATATTATTGTTTGAAAATCCAATAAGAGTAGAAAAAGTAGAAAAAATATTATTAGAATATAATGCTAAATTTGAGAAAAAACTTCGTGGAGTAAATCTGGAAAATAAACCAGAGATTTCAAAATACATAGAATCAACTGACTTTGAATATAGACTAACTGATGGGTTTACTTTAGAAACTCAAATTACTGAAGGAACGAGTTTATTTAACTATCTATTTTTTAATACAAAACCAATCATCTATGATTTTCTTTATTTGAAATATTATGATAAGCAAATTGAAGAATCATCATTTTATGGCAAGATAGTAAGGGAAATAAAGCAAAAAGAAACTGACAAAAAAAAACCGATATTAAATGATTTATTATATAGAAATTATAGACACAAGGAAGAAATAGATCAAATTAGATTAGCGTTTTATGAAATTTTTGAACGAGACTTAAAAGTAGTTGATGTTAAATATGAAGAAAATGATAACTATTATTTAAATCTCGTACAACATCATTATAAGTTTGTTCCTACTAGTAATATTGGTGGGTTGTTAACGAATAGTTTGGGAATAGGGGTAAGCTTTTCTGATGATATATTTAGTAACGGAAAATATACATCATTTACCTATTATGATAGTTTTAGAGAAGATCAAGGCTTTTCAAATGATTATCTTAAATTTTGCCAATTGGCAAGTAATAAAATAGGTGGTGGAGAATTAAACCTAGTTGAAAGACATTTAGGTGACTCGATTAAACTTTACCATATTGAGTATAAACAAAGGGATAATTACTATGGTCCACAACAGGGACAATTTGGAACTATTCCTCACATAAATATGAATAGATTTATACAATATTTAGCGTCAAGAAGTAGATATGGTGATAGTAAATTGGGATATATACATTATTATGATATAGAATTATTAACTATATTACTTACAGAACAAGAATTAAAAATAGTAGTTGAATTTATTGCTGAGTGGAATTATGAATATATAAAATATTGTGGACAAGATTTTAATGGTGGACAACTTGATACCGAAATAGGTCCAAAACTATCATATATTAAAAAAATACTATAACAATAATTAAGATTGCATAAATGTACAACATATCCATCAATATGGATATTAAATATTAGTCATACAGCTGATATTTTTTAATTACTTGCAATAAGAATCTGTCTATGTTAGAATACAAAACCTGAGGGGAATATGTAATGAATAAAGACTATATAAGTGTACTAAAAAGTGATGGTAGTACAGAACAAATGGAAGTAGTATTAACTTTTAGACTAGAAGAATCAAAAAAGGATTGTATAGTTTATAAAAGTATAATAGACAAAAAGTTTTATGCAGCATCATATGATAGCAATAATGATTATACAAAATTAAATACTGACTTTACTGATGAAGAAAAAGTTCAAATAAATAATATATTTGAATCATTAACTATGGGGGATGAAATAAATGATTGAATTTAATGATAAGCATGTAGCAGCAGATATATCTGGAATAAAACCTAAAATAGAAAAAATAAAAAATCTTGGAAAAGTATTTATATGTGGAGTACTAATTTCTTCTGCTTTATTATTAAGTGGCTGTGACCAAATTGATGTCGCTTATGAAGAAAAACTATTAAAAAAAGAAGAAATTAAAGTTGATACGTCTACTGCAATTATATTTGAAAACGGAAATGCTTTAGTAGTGGATGTATCATCATTTAAAAAATTAGTATCTCATGAAAGTGGACTTATTAATGATTTTGATCCCGATGATAGAATTTGGATTATAATTGCCACTTCAGGTCAAAAAATTATTGTAAATCAAAGTAATATCCAAATAATTAACGGAATAAATTCTCATGAAGTTGCTCTAGCAGTTGCTAATTCTTTAGTGGCTCCTACTGGTAAAGTAACTTGTTATGACGATTTGGACATTATTACAAAAACAAAACATTATGAATAAAATTTAAAATCAATTTTTTTCTCTTCTATTTAGTTTTATATAAAATTTGATATAATATATCTAAATAGAGGAGAATTTTTTTATGAAAGAAATAATAGTGGGTATATTACCCCAATATCGATTTAAAACAGACGATAATCCCTATAATGATAGATATGAATTTTTAGAACTATATTCAAATCGCATCTTTGAAGCAAATGCAATTCCTATGGGATTAATTCCTAAAAACTATGTTATTCCAGAAAAAATACTTGAAAAATGTGATGCATTTTTAATTCAAGGAGGAAACAAAATAGAAAAATACCATTATCAAATTATTTCTTATGCAATCAAAAATAATAAACCATTATTAGGAATTTGTTTGGGATTTCAAGCATTAGGGATATATAGTAATGTTATTGATTATTTAGATGGTAATTTATCCGAAGAAAAGTTTTTTGAAATATACAATAATTTAAAGAAAACATATGATGGTAATTTATTACAAAGAATACCTAGTCCCAATATTCATGGAGAAATAGTAATTAATTATGATAATGCTTTAGATGCCTCTCACGAAATAACGATTACCGATAAAGATTCAATTATTTATGATGTATATAAAAAAGATAAACTTAATGTCGTAAGTCTACATAATTATGGATTAAAAAATATTGGAAATAGTTTTAAGCCTACTTCTTTAGCAAGTGATGGTATTGTTGAATCAATAGAATATAGAAGCAAAAATCATTTTATTCTTGGTGTTTTATGGCATCCTGAATGGGATAATGAAAATACCTTATTTAATAGATTAGTAGAAGAAGCAAGAAATAGATTAAATTAATAAGATAAAAATCATGATAAATTAATCATAAATAAAGAGTATTGTTTCCTGTTAATTACAGCTTACAATCCTTAAAATAATAAAATGACAGATTATATAAGATTTTAGTTGATAACAGCTAGTTATTAATTTAAAATTACATTTTGGATGCATATACAATCGCATCTTTTTTGTCTGTTTCAATATATTCTTAATATTGAAAATTTAATATTTGAATTAATATATATTAATAAATCATATGCTATATAGACTTATTAATAATCTCTAGTGCTTGATATAATCATTTATTTGGAGTAAAGTAATATTATGTTAATGAGGGTGAGTAATTATGAGTTCCAGTAAAAATAATAAATTAATTGACGCTAAGAACCGTTCTAAAAGAGGAACTAATGCTGGAATAATTGGAATTATACTAAATTTATTTTTAGTATTTAGTAAATTAATCGCAGGATATTTATCAAAAAGTGTCGCAATTACTGCTGATGGATTAAATAATTTATCTGATATTGTCTGTTCTTTAGTAACGTTTATTGGATTTAAACTATCCACAAAAAAACCTGATAAAGAACACCCATTTGGTCATGGAAGGTTTGAATATATATCGGGTTTAATTGTTTCGATATTAATCCTGGTGATGGCCTATGAACTTGCTAAGAGCAGTATTATTAGAATAATTAATCCTGGAGATGTTAATTATTCATTACTTAGTATAGTTGTTCTAATAATTTCAATAATGGTCAAACTGTTTTTAATGTTTTATAATTATAATTTAGCAAAGAAGATTAATTCAAGTTCATTAAAAGCAGTAGGAACTGATAGCCGAAATGATGTAATATCATCCTCAATTGTCTTAATATCAATCATAATTCATCAATTTACTAAACAAAACATAGATGGTTGGATTGGTTTAATAGTTGCATTGTTTATATTTTATAGTGGTATAGAATTAGTTAAAGAAATGCTTAACCCATTGCTAGGAGAGACACCAGATCGAGAATTAGTTAATGCAATTCATAATAAGATTAGTAAGTGTGATAAAATAACTGGCTATCATGATTTACTTGTTCATAACTATGGTCATAATGAATACTTTGCAAGTGTTCACGTCGAAATGTCTAGTGAAATAGATGCAATAACAGCACATAATATTATTGACGAAATAGAGAATAGTCTTTTATCTACACATCATATTAATTTAAGTATTCACATAGACCCAGTTTTAGAAATAGAGAAGAAAATTAAATAATGATTTTCTTTTTTGCCGAATTAGTTTAATGGCAAAACGAGTGAATCGTAATCACTTGATGTGGGTTCGACTCCTACATTCGGCACCAGAGAAGAATCTGCTTGAACTTTTATTAGTAAAAGCATAAAGATAAATATCAATTCTAGAAATGGAATTGATTTTTTGCTGTACTAAAAAGTAAAGGAGGTTCTTAAAATGGTAAATATAATAAAACAAGAAATTGACATTGAAGAAGCATTAAAAAGGAAAATAGAATTTATTTGTAGTTTTTGTAATACTACTTATGAATTAAAAACAGGAAGTATTAGGACAATAGAACATACAAATATCAGCTATGTAGAACCACACAGAATTATTATAAAAGGGATTGTATTTCTTGTGTTTAATTATGAAATAGATGTTTATATCAATGATTTAAATACAAAAATTTTAATAAAAGATTTAGAAGAATATATTAAAAAAATCTAAAAATATAATCAATTCCATTCAAAATAAGGCAAAATTATGCCAAAAATTTGACATTTCTTAAAAATATGTTAGAATACTAGCCAAGAAGTTTTATAACTATTTAAAGGGGGCTAATAGTATGAAACAAAGGAATTATTTAACATATAAAAGTTTAAGTTTGAATTTAAGAGGTGTCAACCTACAAAATGATTTGTAGATGTTGTCGCCTCTTTTTCTTTAAAGAAGGGAATTATTAATATGAATGAAGAAAAGAAAATATGTGGAATCTATACTCGTGTTTCGACAGATGATCAGGCTCGTGAGGGTTTTAGTTTACCAGAACAAAGACAAAGGTTAAAGGTAATGTGTGAATATAAAAATTATAAAATATATGATTATTATGAAGATGCTGGAATAAGTGCTAAAACGGGAAATATTAGACCAGAGTTTGATAGAATGCTTGAGGATATTGAAAATGGTAAGATAAATACTATTGTTGCTTTAAAACTTGATAGAATATCAAGAAGTATTTATGACTGGGAAAATATAATGAAATTTTTAGAAAAGAATAACGCTGATTTAGTATGTGCAAATGATGATATAAATACTACCAATGCCAATGGTAAAATGATTTCAAGAATTATGATGAGTGTAAGTCAAAATGAAATAGAAAAAACTAGTGAAAGAACAAAAATTGGATTAAGTGGAGCAATTAAAAATGGAAATATACCAGGTCATACACCACTTGGCTATAAAAGAGATAATAAAAAATTAATTCCAGATATTCTTACTAAAGAAATTGTAGCTAGAATATATCAATTATACTTTGAAGGAAACTCTTACCAGAAGATTGCAAACGTTTTTAACCAAGAAAATATTTTAAATAAAGTATGGCGAGATAATACAATTTTACAAATGATAGAAAATCCAATATATAAAGGGGATTTCTTACATGGTAAAAAAACTACTACGCCCACTTATTATAAAAATGTTGTGGAACCACTAGTATCAAAAGAAATGTGGGAATGTTGTCAAGCACAGAAGAAAAAAAATTCTCGTAGTTATATGAGAACTCAAACATATTTATTTCTACAAAAATTAAAGTGTCCAAAATGTGGAAGAATTATGGGTGGAAAAGCAACTTTTAAGAAAAAAAGTAGTAAAACATACTATTATTATGGCTGTAATAATTGCAATAACAATATAAAAGAAGATTATATTGAAGAATCAATTATTCATTTATTAAGTGATATTTTAGAATACGATTCAATAGTTAGCGAATTCTTTTTACCAATGCTGAAAAACAAAATAGAAAATCCAAAAGAACAATTATCAAAAGAATTAAAAATTCAAGAGATGAAAAAAGAAAGAATTAGAAAAGCTTATATAAATGATGCTTTCACAATTGATGAGTATAAAAAAGAAACTGAAATAATAGATAATAACATTAAAGAATTAGAAACAAAAATATTAGAAAATAATCAAATGGAAACATTAAAGTTTGTCCCAGAAGATATTTTAGTAAAAAGAGATATAGACTTTATTAATAAAATAAAATTGCCGAATCTTTATAATCAAATAATGGTAACTTGGAATGAATTATCAAGAAAAACAAAATCAAATATCATAATGAATTATATAGAAAACATATCATTACGATTAGATGAAAATGAAAGATATATAGTAAATGATGTTAATTTTAGAAATACATTTTTTAAAGAATTTAAAGAATTATTTGATAGTGGTTATATTGATTGGAAATATATAAATTTGACTGTAGATGGAATAAATTATGTTAGATATTCAAATTATTTACCGCAAGAAAAAGTAGAGGAACATATAATGAGATTAAGAGAATTCTATGATGTATTTTATTGTGAGGGAACATTAGATTTAAAGACAAATTTATTAGAAACAAAAAAATATGATGATGCTGAAGTTGTAAGAATATTCCCAATTGAAAAAGATAATACAAATAAAGATAAAATAAATATGGGAATGATAAGTGTAATGAAAGATGAAGATACAAGAATAGAAGATAAAGAAAAATTATTTGAGACAATACCAGATGTTGTTAAATCAAACGAATATTTTAATTATGATAAACAAAGATTTTTAGATGGATTATCAAATTAAAAAATAAGATGTGTGGCACGTTTTGTTGCGATAGCAATGAAAGTGGCGATAACATTTTATATAAAAGGAAATGTTTTGTTAAACAAAATATTTTCATCCGAACTTTATGAAGTTTTATATATATGCTAAAAGCATATTACATTACGAAATAAAGAAATAAATTAACGTGGTACGTTTTGTTTACGATAGTAAATTAAAGTAGCAATAGTTAATTTGGATTCTAAGGCAATGCCTTAGCCCCCCATGTTTTGATGGCACGTCAAAACATATAGGGGGTTATAACTTCCGACAAACAAGTTTTGTCATTAAAGTTATCTCACATTGAAAGGAGGATCAAAGATGAACAAACTAGCATATTCACTGCATTTAAGTAATGATAAAAACAAGACTAAAAAAGCAAGACAGTTAGCAAAAACTAATCCCAGTAAATCTACTTCTTTTAATAATAATGCTATTCAAAATGAAAAGATATTATCAAAAGTAAATAATCATAACTTGAGAAAATATGATAATCAGCAAGAACTAATTAGAATAATAAAAGGAACTAATAATCTTGTTAAAGATACAAAAGATTTATATTTAGAATTATTTGAAAGTGCAAGAATTAAATATAACGAAAAACAAACTAGAAGTGATAGAAAGATAGTTAATTATTTTGAACAAATAAGTAATGATACTCTTCACGATTTAGCTTGTGAAGTAATTATTGAACTTGGAGATATGAACTTTTGGAAAGATAAATCTGAAGAAGATAGATTAAAAATGATTAATGTGTTTATTGAGCAAACAAAAGATTTAGAAATAATTGTTCCTAATTTTAAAGTAGCTAATGCTGTTATTCATTTTGATGAATCTTCTCCTCACTTACATATTGTTGGAGTTCCATTTAAAGATGGTAATATAAATGGACTAGAAGTTAAAGTTGGTAAATCATCAATATTTACCAAAGATTCTCTTAAAGTAATTCAAGATGAAATGAGAAAACTTTGTATTAAATCTTATAATAAAGAATATGGATTAACACAAGAATTAAAAGAAAAGAAAAAAGGTAGAAATCAGGATTATAAAGTTTTACAAATGGAACATTATGATGAACTATGTAATTCTTATAATAAGCAAAGTGAACAACTTAATAATATAAATAAAGATACAAATAAATTAAATAAAAAATCTAAAGAAGTCAAAGACATTATTACTAATTTAAAACAAGTACCTTTAAATAAAAATAACTCTATTCTATCTAATGAAAATAAAGAAGTTATTTTAGATTATATTAAAGAAGTTGACAAATCCAGTAAAAAAGTAAAAGAAATAAATGATTTTTCTATTTCAATAGATAAAGTTAAAAACGATTTAGAAAACAATTATGATAAACTTGAAGAACTGGAAACATTAGTTTACAAAAAAGATTTAGAAATAACTAAACTAAATACTTCTATTAAGAAAAAAGATAAAATAATGAACGAACAGCGAAAACAGATAAACGATTTATACAAAGAAAATAGCAAACTTCAAGATGCAATAGATTATTGGGTAGGAAGATTCAAAAAGTTTGTTAGCTTCCTATTTGGTAAAATACATCATTGGTATGAAAAAGATGATAAATACTATGATGTTATTGATGATATGGTAAAAGATGAAGTGCTAGATGAAGATGATATAGAAGAATTAGCAATAGATCAGTCCTATGATGATGAAAGAGAAATTTAATTATTTTTCTTTTTCTATCAAAAAAATCTTGCAAAATCACTCAGATTAAGTGATTAATAGATTGACTTAAACATTAGATTATTCGCTATTTAGGACTCGTTTAATGAACATTAGATATAATCCTAGATAGTTGATAATACTTTTATTAAATAGTCTTAAAGTCTAGCAAAAGAAAGGGCGATTGATATGTTGTTAAAAGATAATAGTGAAAGAGTTATTAATTTACTAAAAGAATTTAAAAAGTTGAATGATATTGATAAGATTAAATTAGGAATAGTTATATCAGAAAGCAATTACATAAATTACAATATGAAAAAAATTATAAATTTATTAAAAGAAGTATTGATAATGTTAGATTCAAAATATGGATATACAATATTTAACTTTAGTAGGTGCAAAAAAATAATGTTATTATCTTCCAAGTTCATTGAGTTAAATGAAGAAGATAAAAAACATTATCTTATTGAATTGCCATTTAATATTTATGAATCAGATTTTAATAATAAAAAAGTTAATAGCGTAATAAATAATAAATTAGATATATACAATATAGTTTATTATTTCAAACAAAAAGACATAGAACATTTATAATTTCTATGCTTTTTTAATAAAAAACTATTTTGTTCTTCCGCAAAGCCAATCCAAAGATACTTTATATTTTTTTACTATTTGCAAAGCAAATGCAGTTAATAAAATTGTTTTACCTGATTCATAAGCACTAATTGTAGATTGAGTAGTATTAAGAAATTCAGCTAAATCAGTTTGGGTTATTCCTTTTTCTTTTCTTAATCTTTTTAAATTATTACCTATAATTTTTGTAGATAGAGATTTTTTACTTGCTTCACTACTATCTCTAGTTATGCCGACCACATAATCCATACTTACATTAAAATAATTGCATAACAAGTTTAACTTTTTTAACGGAATAAATTCAGTTCCATTTTCCCATCTTGAATAATTTGATTGACTTGTTTTTAATATTTCTGCCATTTCAGTTTGATTTATATCAGCATCTTCTCTAATATCTAAAATTCTTTCATTAATCATTTCTATATCACCTAAAGTAATTTTCCCATTTAAAAACTAAATATTCCTATTTTATGCAAAACTACGATATTGTGTGATATAATCAAATTATTAATATTTAGTGGAGGATATATTTGATGAAAAAAGAGAAAAAAGTAGTACAAGATATTGATAATGAAAGTATAGTTAATAAGATAATCGATTTATGTTTGTGGTATCAGATAGAAGATTCTCATAAAATGCTTAATTTAATAGATTTACAAATCAAGAGTTGTAGATTGCAAATGGAATATTTAATTGATACGAATCCTTTTTGGTTTCAAAAGAAAAAACTTGAAGAATACAATAAAAAAATGGAAGAATTAGATAATCAAATATTCAAATATTATCAAGATATGAATGAAGAAGTTGAATTAATACAAAAAATGCAAGAAAAAATTAGCCCACAAAAAAATTAATAAAAATATAGGAGTTGATGCTAGTGAATGGTGATGTTATTTTTAATATAGTATTAATTAGTATAATGGTATTAATTTTAATAGTATATTCAGTATATGTTATTTTAGATGAAAAAAAGAAAAGAAGATACTATAAGTCAAAAATATATTATGAAACCGACTGGGATATGTATAGCACTATGGTTCAAAAACAAAGAAAAATATTATTACAAAAAAGGATACAACTTGTATGGTTAACATTTTTAGTTAAAATAAGGAGATGTTTTAAATGAATTTATTTACTAATACACAATTTATATTATTTGGATTATGTCTAATTTGTGGTATAGCAATATTAATCTTTGTTTTACGAAATAATGATAAGGGATTAGATTATGATAAAATCATAAGAAAATTAAACGAACGAAAAGAATTGGATTTAGATATATTAAGTATTAAGAATAAAGAGATAAATAAAATTGAAGAAAAGATATTAGTTTGTAAAAAAGAACTTAATATGAAATTATTTGATGGAAAATAAAAAAATGCAAAATTACGATATAATTTCAAAATTTGCTTGACTTTTCGGTATTTTTAGTATAAAATCTTACTTAAATTATTTGAAAGGGGAATATTGTTATGAATAAATGTTTAAAGGGTTTATATGATGATATGATGTACTGTGTTAGAAAA
>CAZIUX010000018.1:0-11334 GCA_964542795.1 uncultured Muribaculaceae bacterium | reverse complement strand
AGCATTATTAAGACCAGGAAGATTTGATAGACAAGTAACTGTTAGTTTACCGGATGTAAGTGAAAGAGAAGAAATTTTGCATGTCCATGCCCGTGGTAAAATATTTGATAAGAACGTTAATTTAACTAGTATTTCAAAAAGAACACCAGGATTTAGTGGAGCAGATTTAGAAAATTTACTTAATGAAGCTGCATTATTAGCTGTAAGAAGAAATAAAAATGAAATTGGTATGAGTGAAATTGATGAGGCAACGGACCGTGTATTACTTGGCCCAGCTAAAGTAAGTAGAAAAATAACTGAAAAAGAAAAACTATTAGTTAGCTTTCATGAAGCAGGACACGCAGTATTGGGTATGAAGTTAGAAGATGCTAATGAAGTACATAAAATAACAATTATTCCTAGAGGCATGGCTGGTGGATACACCATGATGCTTCCAAAGGAAGAAAAATATATTGCTATTAAAAGTGAACTTCTTGATACTATCACTGGACTATTAGGTGGCAGGGTAAGTGAAGAATTGTTCTTTGGCGAAATTAGTACAGGAGCATCTGACGATTTTGGAAGAGCTACAAAAATTGCTAGAGCAATGGTTACAGAATATGGCATGAGTGATTTGGGACCTATTCAATTTGAGAATCATACTGAAGGAGTATTCTTAGGAAGAGATTATGCAAAATCAAAAAATTTCTCTGATCAAGTAGCCCTTGAAATTGACAAAGAAACAAGAAAAATAATTGATCAATGTTATAAATTGGCACATGATATCTTAAGAAAAAACGAATCGTTAGTAAGACTAATTAGTGATGCTTTAATTGAAAAAGAAACATTAACTAAAGAAGATATTGATAGCTTGGTTGAAAATGGTAGATTACCTGTAGAAGAAGACTCTGCAAAAATGGAAGAAGAAGCCAAACCAAAGAAAATTAGAAGAAGAATAAATAAGATAAAGGAAGATAACGAAGAATAGAGTTAATCTTTCTTTTTTCATATAAAATAACTTCGCTTTTTATACCTAAAT
The DNA here is from genome assembly GCA_964542795.1 of uncultured Muribaculaceae bacterium. Classification (GTDB taxonomy): domain Bacteria; phylum Bacillota_I; class Bacilli_A; order RF39; family UBA660; genus JAAZHN01. The sequence continues at coordinate 10,316 of CAZIUX010000018.1, read as the reverse complement.
ATGTTAAAATAATTAAAGAAAAGGTGAGATCTAGATGTCAAAAGTTATTTCTTTGGTAAATCAAAAAGGTGGGGTTGGCAAAACAACAACAAGCATTAATTTAGCAGCTTCTTTAGGTAAATTAGGGAAGCTTACTTTGTTGATTGATTTAGATCCACAAGGTAATTCTTCTACTGGTTTAGGTATAAATAAAGGTGACTATGAAAGAACTGCCTATGATGTTATTAATGGTTCTGCACCTATCAAAGATGCGATAATTAAAACAAGATTTGAAAACCTATATATTGTTCCTGCCTCAATTAATATGGCTGGATTGGATGTTGAGTTAATTCAAAAAGCTTACACAAATGATAACTTTAAGTTTCAAGAACAATTAAGGGATAAATTAGAACCTGTAAGAGATAAGTTTGACTATATAATTATTGATTGTCCACCTTCACTAGGTTTATTATCAACTAATGCATTAGTTGCAAGTGATTCTATTATTATTCCTGTCCAATGTGAATTTTTTGCTTTGGAAGGTATTACACAATTATTAAATACAATTATAATGACTCAAGCAAAACTAAATCCTAATTTGAAAATTGAGGGAGTATTATTAACCTTACTTGATGCAAGAACTAATCTTGGTTTAGAAGTTGCTGAAGAAGTAAGAAAATATTTTAAAGAAAAAGTATTTGATACAATAATCCCAAGATTAATAAGACTAGTTGAAGCTCCTAGTCATGGAGAACCAATCGGTGAATATGATCCAAAGAGTCGTGCTAATGAAGCATATATGAATTTAGCAAAGGAAGTGATTGAACGCAATGGAAAATAATCGTAAAGCTTTAGGAAAAGGACTAGACCAATTATTTAATAATGATCATTTTGATTTAAATCAACTTGAGAAAGAAATAGTTGAAAGTGCTACAAAAAAAGATATTTTAGAAATTAATTTAGATGAAATAAGAAGTAATCCATATCAACCTAGAAAACATTTTGATGAAGAGGCTTTAAAAGAGCTTGCTCAATCAATCAAAGAAAATGGGTTAATTCAACCAATTATTGTAAAAAAAAGTATAAGAGGGTATGAACTAATTGCTGGAGAAAGAAGAGTAAGAGCGTCTAAAATTGCAGGACTAACAACAATAGCTGCAATAATTCGTGATTTTTCTGATGAAGAAATGATGGAGATTGCTCTACTTGAAAATATTCAAAGAGAAGACTTATCTCCAATTGAAGAAGCAGAAGGATTTTTTAGAATAATTAATAAAACAAATATTACCCAAGAAGAACTAGCAGAAAAAGTTGGTAAGAGTAGAACTCATGTAACAAATATGTTAGGTTTATTAAGATTGCCTGAATATGTTCGTAATTTAGTTAATACTAAAGAATTATCAATGAGCCATGCAAGAATATTAAGCAAAATTTCTGATCAAGATAAAATTGTTGAACTTGCAAAAAAAATAATTGAACAAAATATGAGTGTTCACGATCTAGAAGAATTAATTCAAGATTCTGACTTAAATAAAGTGAAAAAAATAACTCGTAAAGAATCAGAAAACAATGAATATTCTGCATATCAAACCTTATTAAGAGAAAAGTTTGGTGCAAAAGTAAAAATAAGAAAAAATAAAGTTGAAATTCCATTTCATTCAAAAGAAGAACTTAACGAAATATTAAATAAAATAGAAGTGGTTTTTGATGAATAATTATCACTTAAATGATTTAGTAATTATGAAAAAACCACATGCTTGTGGAAAGAATGATTGGATAATTACTAGAGTTGGTGTTGATATTAAAATTAAGTGTTTAAATTGTAATCGCGAAGTAATGATCGACAGATTAGAATTTGAAAAAAAAGTAAAAAAAATAGGAGATAAAAATGAAAAAAATTAATTTTAAAAAAAAAATTACATTACATCCAATAATGTCGTTTATTGTTCTTATTTTTATTACTATGTTTATAAGTGGAATTCTTGGACATTTTGGTGTTTCATCAAATTATATAAAAATTAATTCTACAACCTATGCTTATGAAACTGTTGAAACTTCCGTAGATTCTTTGTTTAACCTTGCTGGAATCAAATATATTTTTTCATATACATTAGCAAACTTTGTAAATTTTATTCCATTAAGCACATTAATCATTGCATTAATTGGTGTTGGAATAATGGATAAAAGTGGTTTTCTTCAAGCTTTCTTAACAATAATTACTAAATATACAAAGCGAAATAAAGTAACATTCTTTTTAATATTATTATCCATTATAGCAAGCATTACAGGAGAAATTATTGCAGTATTTATTATTCCTTTAGGAGCATTGTTGTTCAAATATGGAAAAAGAAACCCCCTTGCGGGAATAATTGTCTCCTATGCTGGTATTACTAGCGGGTTGGGTGCAAATATATTAATTAATTCAATAGATGCATCATTGTTAAGATATACCGAAATGAGTGCAAAAGTATTAGATCCTAATTATAGTATTTCTGTTTTTGGAACAGTGTTTATAATGATCATTGTCGTAGTTTCATTGAGTTTTATTTTAACATTATTATCAGAAAAATATGTTATTCCAAGATTAGAAAAATATGAAGTTGAACCTGAAATAGAAGAATATACTGTTGGCAAAAGAGAATTAAGAGGATTAGTAATTGGTCTTGGAGCCGGTATTATATATTTATTATTCTTTACTTATAATATTATTCCTGGGTTACCATTATCAGGAAGTTTACTAGACAAAACACAAACATTATATATTGATAAATTATTTGGTTATAATTCATTCTTTTATCAAGGGTTTGTATTTATAATTACTATTTTATTTGTAATATTAGGTTTATTTTATGGAATTGGTGCTAAAACAATAAAAAGCAATAAAGATTTTAGTAACTATCTAAGTCATTCACTAGATAAAATTGGTAAAACATTAGTTTTAATATTTTTTGCATCAGTATTTATAAGTGTTTTTAAAAGAACATATATAGGAAATGTTCTCAGTGCTGGATTAATTAATTTATTACTAAATGCTAAACTTAGTGGTTTTATCTTAGTAATAGTGTTCTTCATCATTTCAGCAATAAGCGCCTTCTTTTTACCTTCATCAGTACTTAGATGGTCAATTATGTCTGGTGTAGCAGTAAGAGTATTTATGGATGCAGGCATGACTCCTGAATTTGCTCAGTTATTATTTAGAGCAGGGGAAGCATTAACTATCGGAATTACTCCTTTGTTTGCTTACTTTATTATTTATCTAGGATTTTTAAAACAATATAATAAAAGTGAAAAAACCATAACAATTTTAACTGGTATTAGAAAAATTTTACCTTATAGTATTGTAACTGGTTTAATTTGGATAGTATTAATAATTATTTGGTTCTTTATAGGAATTCCACTAGGAATTAATACATATCCATTCTTATAGAAAGTGTGATTTAAATGTCATTAAAAGCAGGAATAGTCGGATTACCAAACGTTGGTAAATCAACATTATTTAATGCAATAACAAAACAAAATATATTAGCGGCCAACTATCCTTTTGCAACTATTAATCCCAATATTGGGATTGTTACTGTACCAGATTCAAGGTTAACTTTTCTTGAAGAACTTTATCAACCTGAATCAGTTGTTCCTACTACTTATGAATTTACAGACATTGCTGGACTTGTAAAAGGTGCTTCAAATGGAGAAGGATTAGGCAATAAATTTCTATCTCATATTAGAGAAGTGGATGCAATTGTTGAAGTAGTAAGGTGTTTTAACGATCCAGACATAATTCATGTCTCAAATCACATTAATCCAATTGAAGATATAGAAATTATTAATGTTGAACTTATACTTTCTGATTTAGAAATAATTGAAAATAGACTTTCTAAAATCGAAAAAAAAGCAAAAACATCAAAAGATAAAAATGAAATATTTGAATATGAATTATTATTAAAATGTTCAAACGAACTGAAAAATAATGTTTCTCTAAGAAGAGTAGATTTTACTATGGAAGAAGCCATGTTCTTAAAACCATTTAATTTGATAACATTAAAACCAATTATTTATCTGGCAAATGTTGATGAAGAATCGGCAATTGTGGGTGGAAACGAATATACTGAAGCTGTTTCTCAATATGTTGGAAAAGAAAATTCTTGTGTAATAGTAATGTCTGCTAAAATTGAAAGTGAACTTGCAGAATTATCAGATGATGATAAAAAAGTTTTCTTAAATGATTTGGGAATTACTAATAGTGGTCTAGATAAACTAATATTTGCAACATATAATCTTTTAGGACTTGCAACATTCTTTACTTCTGGAAAAGATGAATGTAGGGCATGGACATTTATAAAGGGCATGAAAGCACCTGAATGTGCAGGCATCATTCATTCTGATTTTCAAAGAGGATTTATTAAGGCTGAAGTTATGAGTTTTGATGATTTATTAAAATATGGTTCAGAAATAAAAGTTAAAGAAGCTGGAAAAATGAGACTTGAAGGAAAAGAATATATTATGCAAGACGGAGATATCTGTTACTTCAGATTCAATGTTTAAATAAATTAGTTTGCATATGAAATACATATATGCTACAATACCTTTGAGCGAAAAGCTCCTTGCTTGTAAAAGCCGAATAGACCATGAGGAGGTGTAGAATGAATAATTATGAAATAATGTTCATTGTTAAGTCTACTATTGAAAAAGAAGAAGTTGCTAAGATCGCTGATTATTTAAAAAAAATAATCACTGATCATAAAGGCAAAATTGAATCTTTTAAAGATTTAGGACAAAAACAATTAGCGTATCCAATAACAAAAGAAGTAAATGGATATTACTTTTTATTGAACGTTGAAGCAAGTTCAGAAGCAATTGCTGAATTTGACCGTAAAGCATCAATAGAAGAAAAATTACTTAGATACCTAATTATCAATTTAGACAAGGAGTAACAAAATGAATAGAACGATTTTAGTTGGAAGAATTACTAAAGATTTAGAGTTAAGAACTACATCAAATGGAATTCCTACTACTGCTTTCACTGTCGCAGTTAATAGAACTTTTTCTAACCAAAGTGGGGAAAGAGAAGCAGATTTTATAAACATTATTGCTTGGAGAAAACAAGCTGAAAATGTTGTTAAATTTTGTACAAAAGGTTCATTAGTAGGTGTTGATGGAAGACTACAATCTAGATCATATACTGACAAAGACGGAAAGAAAGTTTATGTTACTGAAGTTGTCGCTGATAGTATCACATTCTTAGGATCAAAAAACGACAAAGGTGGACAATCATACGGGGATAATATGCCTGATTATAATGATGTTCAAACTGGTCGAATTGAAAATAATGGTTCTGATGTTTCAGAAGATCCATTTAAAGATTTTGGTTCTGAAGTATCTCTAAGTGATGACGATTTACCATTTTAGTTAAGGACTTATGGCAGAATTTTATCGTAAGAAGAAAAAAATATGTCAAATGTGTGCAGGAAAAGATGTTGATTATAAAGAAATTAACCATGTTACTAGATATATAAACGAAAAAGGTAAAATATTACCTAGACGAATGACTGGTGCATGTGCAAAACATCAAAGACATATTGCAAAACAAATTAAAAGATCAAGATTAATGGCTTTAATACCATTTGTTAAATAAAGATACATAAGTATCTTTTTTTTGTTACTTTTGCTATAATTAATTTAGGAGATATCTATGGAATTTATTACACTAAATGAAAAAGAATATCGTAAATTTTTAAGTACATATATAAACAAAACTTTTTTACAATCAATAGAAATGGCTAATGTAAATAAGACGATTGGTAATGAAGTTTGCTTTTTGGGTGTAAAAAAAAATAATAAAATCATCGCGGCATCATTATTCATCATTAAAAATATTAAGAACAAAAAAATGTATTATTCTCCAAGAGGTTTATTATTAGATTATAATGATGATCAATTATTAAAATTCTATGTAAATAATATTGTGAAATATGTCAAAGAACATAAAGGTTATTTAATAAAAATTGATCCTTATATTGAATTATATTCACGAGATGGCGATGGAAATAAGACTAATGAATATAATAACGAAGAAACATTAGGAAAACTAATGTCATTAGGATTTAAATATTTAAATCATTCAATCCAAAAAAAATGGTTATATGTTTTAGATATTAAAAATAAAACAAAAGATGATGTATTTGCTAATCTAAAAGGTAACGTAAAAAACATTATTAGAAAATGTGAAAAAATCGGGATAGAAATAGAAATATTAAACGATGATTTAACTAGATTTGCAAATATAGTTGAAGAAACTGCCGAAAGAAAGAATTTTTCTGGAAGAAATTTGGATTATTATAATAGTATGAAGAAAGAGTTTAAAGAAAACATCTTAATAGTGGTAGCAAAATTAAACATTGATAAATATGTTAATAAATTAAAGATAGAATTAGATGAGTTAATTAAAAATAGAGATAAAATAAAAGTAGATGGAAAGAAAAAAACTAATGAAGAAAACATTAGTATTATTGAAAATAATATTAATAAGATATTGGATACAAAAAATAAATTTGGTAATGAAATAGATCTAGCGTCATCAATGTTCTGTTTTTATGGTCGAGAAGTAGTATATTTATTTAGTGGATCAAAAGAAGAATTTTTATATTTAAATGCTCCATATTTAATTCAATGGTATATAATCGAAGAAGCTATAAATAGAAAATATGATAGATATAATTTTTATGGTATTGAAGACTTATCAGACCCTAAGATAAAAAAACATGGAGTTTATGATTTTAAAAAGGGGTTTAATGGAAAAGTGATGGAAACTATTGGCGAATTAGATTTATATTTATATAAAAAAGATTATATTATTTCAAAACTAAAACAAATTATTAAACAAATTATATAAATTTGTTATAATATACTTCCAAGACCAGTTAGGAGGAAAAAAATGAAAGTAATTTTATTAGAAGATGTAAAAAAAGTTGGTAAAAAGAATGATATTATTGATGTAAGTGATGGTTATGCAAATAACTTTTTAATAAAAGGTAATTTGGCAGTTGCTTATTCTAAGACTAGTGAATCTAGACTAAAAAACGAACTATCTACAAAAGAGGAAAATGAAAACAAGTTAATTGAAGAAATGAATATTCTTAAACAAAAATTAGAAAAAAATAATCTTTTATTTGCTGTAAAAACTGGTAAAAATGATCAGTTATTTGGCCAAATATCTGCAAAACAAATTAAGGAAAAATTATTGGAACGTGGACTTGAAATACCAAAGAATTCGGTATTAATAGACCATCCAATAGATTCACTTGGCTTTCACAAAGTTAAGATACAATTACATAAAAAAGTAATTGCATATTTAAATGTTCAAGTTGAAAAGAAGTAGGTGATTAAAGTGGCTACAAGAAAACTACCACAAAATATTGATGCTGAAATGGAAGTTCTAGGATCAACATTTCTAACTGGATATGCTCAAGACAAAGTGTGTGAAGAATTATCTTCAGACATGTTTTTGGTAGAAAAAAATAGAAAAATTTTCGAAGTAATCAAAAATTTATACGATAAACAAATTCCTGTTGATGTTACCACTGTAACTAATGAACTTGAAAAACTTAATTATTTAAATAGTGTTGGAATTGAATATTTAGCTGAAGTAATCAACTCAGTTGCTACTGCGGCTAATGTTGATTACTATATTAATATTGTCTATGAAAAAGCATTATTAAGAAAATTAATTGATACTTCAACAAAGATTATTGAAAATGCATATGATGAAAATGAATCTGCTGGAGATATAGTTGATGCTGCAGAAAAAAGCATTTTCGAAGTTACTAAAAGTAGAAAGGCTGGAGAATTTAAACCAATTAGTGATGTTTTAAGAAAAGTTCAAGAACTAATTGAAACTAATGCGAAAAATGATCAAGAAATAACAGGTCTTCCAACAGGTTTTTATGACCTAGATCATACTACAAGTGGTCTTCATGAAAATGAGCTAATAATTCTTGCTGCTAGACCAGGTATGGGGAAATCAGCAATAGGTTTAAATATTGCATCTTATGCGGCACTTCATAGTGAAAAAGCAGTAGCGTTCTTTAGTTTGGAAATGGGTGCTGAACAACTTGTAATGAGACTATTAAGCTCAATTGGCGGGATTGATTTGGGTAAATTAAGAAATGGTCAATTAAATCATTCTGATTGGAAAAGATTTAATGAGGCTATGAGTGAACTTGCCAAGGCAAATTTATTTTTAGAAGATGCTTCAGGGATTAAGGTATCAGAAATAAGAGCAAAGTGTCGTCGTTTAGCTAATTCATCACATGGCTTGGGGTTGGTTATAATTGACTACTTACAATTAATTGAAGGGTCAGCAAGATATGCTGGAAATCGACAACAAGAAGTATCAGAAATATCTCGTTCCTTAAAAATTATGGCAATGGAATTAAAAATACCAGTAATAGCTTTAGCGCAATTATCGAGAAGCCCAGAATTAAGGGAAAATAAAAGACCAAATTTAAGTGACTTACGTGAGTCTGGATCTATCGAACAAGATGCTGATATTGTTATGTTTTTATACTCTGATGACTACTATAATAAAGAAGCAAAAGCAAATCCGATTAACTTAATGGAACTTATCATTGGTAAACATAGAAATGGTTCAACAGGAACTATTGAATTATTATTTGAAAAGAATTTAAGTAACTTTAAAAACTATCTAAAGGATCGTACTGAAAAGGAAGAATAAATGAAAAAAAAATATAAAATAAAAACAATTATATTTTCATTAATGGTCGCTGCAGCGATGTTTTATATTGGTATAAAACCTAAAGGTCAAACAAATCCTCAAGAATCATACTCAGTATATTTAGATGGCAAAAAAATTGGTATGATTGAAAGTAAAGATGAATTATTAGAAAAAATTAACAATGAACAAGAAAGTATCAAAAAAAAATATGGAGTTGATCAAGTTTTTCCTCCAGTAGGATTAGAAATTGTTAAACATATTACTTATGAAAATAATTTTATGAAAACTGAAGAAATATATAATAAAATCAATGGTTTTTCAATTAAAGGATTTACAATATCAATAGTTAGCCCAGATAAAGATACAGAGACAAAATATTTATATGTGTTAAATAAAGAAGATTTTGATGCATCTATGCAAAAACTGATCACGGTATTTATTCCTGAAGAAAGCTATAATGATTTTATTAACGATCAACAAAAAGAAATAGCTGATACAGGTGAATATATAAAAAATATTTATTTAAACGAGAAAATATATATTAAAGAAGGATATATAAGTACTGAAAAAGAAATATTAACTAATGACCAAGATATTAGTAGATATTTATTATATGGTTCATCAGCTGAAACAAAAAAATATACAGTTAAATCCGGAGATACTTTAGATAGTATTGCTGAAGATAATGACTTAAACGTTACAGAATTATTAATCGCTAATCCAGACTTAAAAGAAACAGGCGTTTTATTATCCGGAAAGGGTGATCAAACAATTAATGTTAGTTTGATTAATCCAGCTGTTAATATTATATCTGAAACGGATTTAGTTGAAAAACAAGTAGCGGCATATGAAACAATTGTTAAATATGATAACAAACTAAATGTTGGTTATAGTTATGTAGAACAACAAGGTGAAAACGGAGTCGCAAAAGTAAAATATAGTGTTAAATATAATAACGGAGATATTGCTGAAGTTCAAAAAATTTCGGCAAATGAGTTAACTCCGTCAGTTAATAAAATAATTATTAAAGGTGGTTATCGACCCCCAGTTAATGTCGGCGGTGGAGAACCAGGTGAATGGGGTAGACCGACAGTTAATTATTGTAAAGTTTCAAGTTCTTTCGGATATCGAAAAGGTGAGTATCACGATGCCATTGATATAACCGGATGTGGAGGACTAGGATCTCCAATATTTGCAGCAGCAGATGGAATTGTAATAACATCTGGAAGAGCAAGTGGCAACCCAGGAATACACATTAGAATTGATCATCAAAATGGTTACTATACAAGTTACTTACATTTATCTGAAACATATGTAAAAGTCGGGCAAACAGTTAACAAAGGAGATAGAATAGGAGCTATGGGAGCAACAGGAAGAGCGTTTGGAGTTCACTTACATTTTTCTGTATATTATATTCCTGGAGGAACTGGATTTGTCTATAATGATTCATATGCCTTAAATCCATATAATGTATCTCCTGTATTTAAATATTAATGAAAATATGTGTGTTAGCAAGTGGATCTTCAGGTAATTCTACATTTATATCCGTAGATAATAAAAAAATACTAATTGATGCTGGAACAACAATTAATAATCTTGAAAGTAA